>JAKQLJ010000039.1 GCA_029567195.1 bacterium
AACTTGGCCATGAAGTTATTTTTCTTGTGGGAGATTTCACTGCTAAAACCGGCGATCCGGACAAGGATAGCACACGGAAAATGTTAACAGATGAAGAAATAGAGAAAAATATGGCAGGCTGGAAAGAGCAAGCTGCTCAACTTATTGATTTTAAGGGAAATAACCCAGTAAAATTTAAGAGAAATAATGAATGGTTATCAAAGCTCAATTTACAGGATTTAATTAAACTGATGTCTAATATCACAGTGCAGCGGATGCTCGAGCGAGATTTGTTTGAAAGAAGAATCAAGGAAGGCAATCCTATAAGACTTCATGAATTTATTTATCCTCTGATGCAGGGATATGACGGAGTAGCTATGAAAGTAGACATGGAAATTGGCGGCGCTGACCAGATATTTAATATGTTGGTCGGAAGGGACCTTTCCAAACATTATTTAAACAAGGAAAAATTTGTTCGAGCTAATAAAATGATGGATGCGCCGGATGGCAGAACTATGAGTAAAACTAAGGGAAATGGAATTAATCTGGCTGATAGTGCCCAAGAAATGTTTGGGAAAGCTATGTCATATCCGGATAGTGCAATACTTCCTGGGCTGGAGCTTTTAACGGAGGTTTCCCTAGAAGAAATTAAGAAAATAAAGGTAAAAATAGAAAAAGGAGCCAATCCGATGCAGTTTAAAAAAATGATGGCTTATGAAATAGTAAAACTTATAAAAGGAGAAAAAGAAGCCAAAGAAGCCCAGGAATATTTCGAAAAAGTATTTTCTAAAAAAGAATTGCCTGATGAAATAGAATTAGCGGAATTGAAAGAAAATGACAATATAATCGATATATTGGCAGAAACAGGTTTAGCGGAAAGCAAAAGCGATGCTCGAAGAAAAATCGATCAAGGAGGAGTGAGTATTGACGGAAAAGTAATCAAAGATGCGGCCTTTGTTATAAACAATAGTCTTGACGGAAAAATTATAAAAGTGGGAAAAAGGCACTTCAAAAAAATTAAAATAACCAAGTAAAAAGTTATCCACAGTTTTGGGCTAAATTTGGAAATTTCCTCTTGTGTAATTTTTAATATTAGTATAAATTTTAATTAGAGTTATTTTTGACTCTGAAAAAAACTTAATAATTAAAAAATTAAAAAAAATAAATTGCGCAGGGTAACTTTCAGGCTTACTGCGTAATTAGGATGAAAAAGGAAATGGAGGAAAATCAGATTAATAGCCAAACTATTAATTTTGGTGTTCACCTAACCCTGGATGGTTATGGCGGAGATCCTAAGAAGTTAAATGACGGTGAGTTGGTGAAAAAATGTCTTGAGGAGCTTCCCGACAAGCTTGGCATGCACAAGATTTTCGGACCAGAAGTTCTGGAGTGTGGAGCGGCTAATCCTAAGGATTCGGGAGGGTTTTCTGGATTCGTAATGATTGCCGAAAGTCATATTAGTTGCCATACTTTTCCTTTCAGGAAATTTGTTTCAATTGATGTCTACACTTGTAAGAGTAAAATGGATAAGGATTTTGTGGTCAGTTATTTCAAGGAAGCTTTTGGCCTTACTGACGTGGAGACAAATTTCATAAAAAGAGGAACCAGATTTCCGGCAGAAGACTTGGTGGAGAGTTCTGACCAATAGCAATGGAAAATTAAGATAGCCCCGCTTAGGCGGGGCTGTTTTCATTACTTTTTTCGTTTGTCTTTAATGTCTTTTTATTTTATAATAAAGACAAGGATTGTTTTAGACACAATTTAAAACAAAAATATTTATCATGGGAATTTTCAGAAAAATTTTAGGTTTTAAAAATATTTCCCAGGACTTTTTACTTTCCTTGGATATCGGCACGGAGGTAGTCAAAGCCCTTGTTTTTAAGGTGGATGGAGATACGGGAAACGGGGTGGTTTTAGGCGTAGGTCGAGCTAGGCAGGGATTAAAGGATATGCACAGCGGAGCAGTTTCGGATATTTCCGGAGTAATTGAAAATTCGCGTCAGGCGATTGAAATGGCGAAAAATATGGCTGGAGCAAAGAAGGTGGAAAAAGCAATTGTGGGAATCGCCGGGGAGCTGGTAAAGGGAACAACGACAACCGTGCATTATGAAAGAATAAGACCAGAGGTGCGGATTGATCTTCCGGAACTAAAAAATATTATTCAAAAAGTCCAATGGAAAGCGTTTGACAGAATTCGTCAGCAGCTGGCTTGGGAAACGGGACACAGTGAAATAGAAGTTAAGCTTATCAATGCCGTGATAGTGGATGTTCGCATTGACGGCTACAAGGTGACTAATCCGGTTGGTTTTCAGGGAAGGGATGTTTCCATTTCAGTTTTTAATGCTTATGCTCCAATGGTTCATTTGGGAGCACTCCAAACCATTGGCGATGAGTTGAAACTCGATCTTCTGAGTATTGCTGCCGAGCCTTATGCGGTGGCAAAATCTATGGGAGTGGAAGACGTGATGGACTTTAGCGCTGTTTTCATCGATGTCGGCGGAGGAACAACGGATATCGCAGTGGTGAGAAACGGAGGATTGGAAGGAACAAAAATGTTTGCTTTGGGAGGAAGAGCTTTCACCAAAAGATTGGCTCAAGAATTGGGCATCGGTTTTGAGGAAGCGGAAGTCTTGAAAATTCGTTATTCGGAGGGAAAGCTGGGACGGGATGTCAGTTTAAAAATTGAAAAAATTCTTGAAGATGATTGCGGCGTTTGGCTTTCCGGAGTGGAGCTATCACTGGCTGAGTTTGCTGAAAATGATTTGCTTCCCCATCGTTTTTTCTTGTGCGGAGGAGGATCGGGTCTTCCGGGAGTGAAAAAAGCCTTGCTTTCCGATACTTGGGGAAATGAATTGCCTTTTGCCAAAGAAGTGGAGGTAAGTTTTTTGCAACCAAGGGATGTGGTAAAAATTTCCGACAGAACAGGAGCGCTCAAGGATCCCCAGGATATTACACCGATGGGGTTGGCTAATCTGGCTCTTGATTTAGTGGGAGAAGAGCGGGTGATGGCGGGAATTTTAAGAAGAGCGGTGAAAATGATACAAAAATAAATAAATTCGCAAATTAAGAGCTAATGAAAAGCGTGTAAAAATGAATTCGTTTCCATTAGCTGATAATTTGTTATAATTAGTGAATAATTCTATGCATCAAACACTTTACATCGACATTGACGAAGAAATAACTTCGGTAGTGGAAAGGCTCAAAAAAACCAAAGGAAAGGAAGTTATCATGGTTGTTCCCAAAAGGGCTCTTCTTATCCAAAGCATCGTTAATCTGCGGTTGCTTAAAAAGGAAGCGGAGAACCTCGGTCTCCAACTGATGATTGTTACTCAAGACAAACTGGGGAAATTGCTGGTGGAAAAAGCGGGGATTTTGGTGCAGCAAAAATTGGACGATATGCTGGAAGAAGGGGAAGAAAAAGATTTTTCTTCACCGGTGCCTCAGGATAATTCCTATCAAGTCAGTTTTTCGGCAGAAGAAGATAATAAAATAAGCGCCGGTTTTTCCCAGAAAGACAGGCTGGCTTCTATCGGTTCGGCTGAGTATTTCGATGATAAAGAAAAAGACAGTTCGGAAAAAAATATCATTCGACCCGTAGACGTATCCCAGCCTAAAGAAGAAAAAGGAAAGGAAGAAAGAATTATCAATAAGGAGTTAGTGACAAACGTCGGTAGCGATGTTAAGAAAAAAAATCCCTATTCCTATATGGACTCTCCTTTTCGTCCCGGAGCTAACAATAAGATCGAGGAAGCCAAGGATTTTTCAGTAGGGAGCTCTAATCTTTCTCGCAGTATGGATTTGGGTCGAGGAAGTATGAAAATGCCGGCAAGCGTCGAAGAAAAGAAACAATATCCATCTCAAGACGAAAAAATAACCAGTTTTTTTCAGCATCCAAGCGAGAATCAAAACAAAATTTATCAAAAACCGGAAAAAGCTTCTTTTAAAATTCCAAAAGAAAGTAAATTTCAATGGGAAAAAATTAAAAAATTAATTTTAGTGGCAGGAGCGCTGATGGTTTTGGCAGCTTTGGGAGCAGGTGTCTATTTCTATCTTCCCAAAGCCGTAGTTTCCATTGCTGTTAAAGAGGAGACTAAATCTCAAGATGCCGATATCAGAGGTGACGCCAGTGTTAGCGGCGTAGATTATGAAAACGGCATAATCCCGGTAAAATTGATATCCGTAAACAAGGAGGTTTCCAAAAGTTTCTCTGTTTCAGGGAAAAAATCGGTTTCTAACCAGAAGGCTCGCGGAACAATTACCATCTATAATGAATTTGGTTCCGATTCCCAGCAACTTGTAGCGACAACCAGGTTTTTAAGTGAAAGCGGAAAATTATTCCGTTTGGTCAAAGGAGTGACTGTTCCAGGCAC
Organism: bacterium; assembly: GCA_029567195.1. GTDB lineage: Bacteria > Patescibacteriota > Minisyncoccia > Moranbacterales > UBA2206 > JAKQLJ01. Next base: position 4,350 of record JAKQLJ010000039.1, read on the forward strand.
AAGCAAGGTTGGTGGAGAAACAAAACCGGGAATCATAGAAGCGGAAGTTGTTGCTGACGAAGCCGGCGATGATTTTAATATTGAACCCACTTCCTTTACCATTCCAGGATTTAAAGACAGCGGTTCCGGAAAATATTCCAAATTTTATGCCAAATCTGCCAAGGCGATGACGGGCGGAGGAGGAACTAAAGATCAGGTGGGAGTTCTGACCGAAGCGGATATTGCCAAAGCCAAAACTGAAATTTTGGCGGAATTAACCGAAAGCACAAAGAATAAAATCAAAGAATCCGCCGGAGGGATGGTAGTTTTGGATGAGGCCGTAAACAATGAAGAGGCTACGCATAAGGTTTCCAATGCTGTCGGGGAAGTAGTTCAAAATTTTCAAGTAACTTCCCAGATGAAATCCAACGCCCTGGTTTTCAGCGAGGAGGATCTCAAAAAAGCGGTGGGAGCCAAGCTGTCCAAATCGGGAGGAGAAATTTCCGGCATGAACTTTAGCTCCTTAGTCTTGGAATATGGAAAATCGGGTGCTGATTTTGGTGCCAATGTTTTGAATATAAAAGTTCATGGAACAGGAAATACTAATCTTGGGTTTGATCAGGAAAAGTTTAAAAAAGATATTTTAGGAAAGAGTAATGAAGATTTTGAGGCTTATTTAAGCTCTTATCCTGATATAGAGCAGGCAGAAGTGACCTATTGGCCGCCATTTATTTCCTCTCGAATTCCGCGCCTATCCAGCAGGGTAGAAATAATACTTGACACAAAACAATAAACTGTCTACAATAGTTAAAGAATAAAGTAAAAGTTAATAGTAGTTGTTAAAATAGAGGGAAGCTGGAAAAGCTGGAATTTGGATTGATTTTCTCCCTGGGTCAATTTTGATCTTGGGAAAATCCGTCTATTTTTTTGTTTATTAGGGAAGATAAAATAAAATTTATTATGTCCAATGACAAAGAATTAGTTAAGTTAGAAGGGGTGGTTATGGAAACATTACCCAGCACTACTTTTAGGGTAAGATTGGACAATGGCCACGAAATTCTAGCGCACATCTCCGGCAGAATGAGAGTGAATTATATCCGTCTTATTCCTGGAGACAGAGTTTTGGTAGAAATGAGTCCTTATGATCTGACTAAAGGAAGAATTGTGCAAAGGTTGAAATGATAATTTAAAAATATATGCGAATCGGTGCGAAATGCCTAATTTTGGTTTTTATTCGCTACCGCTTGCAGAAAAAATGGCATGAAAGTCAGAGCCAGTGTCAAAAAAATTTGTGATAAATGTAAATTGGTTAAGCGTAAAGGAAAACTTTACGTGATTTGTTCTAATTTAAAACATAAGCAGAGACAAGGATAAAGGACGCATAACGCGTAACACGTAACGCGTAACAACTGCCTCGGTGGCATTGGTTACGAATTGATACGTGGTGTGCGATATGTGGCATGTGAAGTTATGTTAAGAATTTCAGGGGTGAATATCCCGGATGACAAAAGAATAGAAGTTTCCCTGACCTATATTTATGGGATAGGTTTGTCTACGGCAAATGATATTTTGTCCGAACTCAAAATTGATAGCGGAAAGAAAACAAAGGATCTTTCCGAAGAAGAGCAGAATAACATAAGAACTCTTGTGGAAAAAAGGATAAAAGTGGAAGGAGAATTGAAACACGAGGTAAGAGATAATGTCAAAAGATTAAAAGAAATAGGTTGTTATCGCGGCAGCAGGCATCAAAAAGGCCTTCCAGTGCGCGGGCAAAGAACCAAGACTAATACGAGAACTGTCCGAGGAAATGTCCGAAAAACTATGGGATCCGGAAGAGTAAAGACAGAAAAGACATAAAATATTGGATACTTTAGGGTTTAATTTAAAGAGAATTTAAGAATTATTATGGCTGAAGAAAAAGATATTAAAAAAGAGGAAATAAAAACAACGGAAGCGGTAGAAAAAACCGAAACGTTAGAAGTGGAAAAAAAGGCAGAGGAAAAAGTAGAAGAGAAAAAAAAGGTTAAAAAAGCAAAAAGGCAGGTTTTTAAGGGCAAGGCTACCATTAAATGCACTTATAATAACACGATAGTAAGCATTTCTGATATTAACGGCGGAGTTTTGGGCTGGTCGTCTTCCGGCCTCTTGGGATTTAAAGGAGCTAAAAAAGCCACTCCTTACGCCGCTACTCAAGTTGTAGGAAATGTTAGCGAGAAAGTTAAGAAATACGGAGTGAAGGAATTAGATGTCTTTGTAAAGGGAGTGGGCTCTGGCAGGGAATCTTCTATAAGAGCTCTGGCCAACAATGGTTTCAATTTGGTCTTGATAAAAGACATTACTCCCATTCCGCACAATGGTTGTCGTCCTAAAAAACCTCGTCGAGTGTAATATATTTTTTTAAATTAAATTTACAGTTAAATAAATGGCTAGAGATATAAATGCAAAATGTAGAAAATGCCGCCGGGCAATGGAAAAGCTTTTTTTGAAAGGCGACCGTTGCAATACTCCAAAATGCGCCATAATCAAGCGCGCTTATGTTCCGGGAGTGCACGGAAAGAAAGTGAGCAGAAATTCGAGTGAATACGGAATGCAGCTTGCTGTCAAACAAAAAATAAAGAGAATTTACGGAGTATTGGAAAAACAATTCAGAAAACATTTCGATGAAGTAAAAGGAAAAAAAGGAATAACCGGAGATTTGCTTTTGAGAAGGTTGGAAATGAGACTGGATAATGTTGTTTATAGACTAGGCTTGGCCGCTTCCCGTCCTCAGGCCAGACAATTGGTCAATCACGGGCTGGTTAGCGTCAACGGAAAAAAAGTGGATATTCCTTCTTATAAAACAAGAGTAGGAGAAGTCATTTCTGTTAACTCCAATAAAAAGGGCAAAAATTATTTTAAAAATCTGGACCAAATCATTAAGAATAAAAAAGACTTTCCTTCCTGGATTTCATTTGATGCTTCCAGTTTGGAAGGAAAGATAATCAAAGAACCGGAAAGAGATGATGCCGGTATCAATATCGATGCTCAGATAGTGGTGGAATATTATTCAAGGTAATTAATTTTTGTATTTGAAAATCATTCAAATACGCTTAATAAATAAATTAAACAAATGCAATCAATATCACTTCCTCAAAAGCCAAAATTTAAGGAAATTGGCGAAAATGCGGGAAAATTTGAAATAGAAGGCTGTTATCCAGGCTACGGAACAACTCTTGGCAATGCTGTAAGAAGAGTTCTCTTGTCATCTCTTCCTGGCGCAGCTATAACTTCTGTGAAAGTTAAGGGAATAAAGCATGAATTTTCCACCATCCCCAATGTTCTAGAGGATGTCATCCAAATCATTCTCAATCTAAAACAAGTCCGATTTAAATCCTACAAAGACGAACCAGTAAAAGTTTCCTTAAAGGCCAAAGGTGAGAAAAAAGTGACCGCTTCTTCTATTGAATGTCCTTCTGACGTGGAAGTGGTGAACAAGGATGCCCATATCGCCACGCTTACCAGTTCCAAGGGAGAGATAGAAATTGAAATGGAAGTGGGAAACGGCATCGGATATATTCCCGTAGAACAGCAAGAAAGGGAAAAAAAGGAAGTCGGAGTGATTGCCATGGATGCCATTTATACTCCCATAAAAAGGGTGAACTATACTATTGAAAATATGCGGGTGGGAAAAAGGACCGATTTTGAAAAAATAAATCTGGAAATTACCACTGACGGAAGCATTACTCCTCAAGAAGCTTTTTCCAAAGCGGTGACTATTCTAGTTGATCAATTTACCACCATCTTAAGTTTGGATGAAAGCAAGGAAGAAAAAAAGGAAAAAGAGGAAGAAGTAAAAGAAGACATCAAGACTGACCTTCCAGAAGAGAAAAAAGAAGATCCGGAAGATACGCCAGTTACTTCTTTGAAAAACCTTTCCACCAGAACATTAAACGTTCTGGAGAAGAATAAGGTCGGCAAGATCAGAGACATTTTGAAATACAATGAAGAACAGCTTACCAATCTTGAAGGAATGGGTGCCAAAGGAATAAAAGAAATAAAAAAAGCTATTGGCGATTTCGGTTTTAACTTAAAAAAGGGAGAATAAAAAAGTTAAGGGTTTTGTAAATCACTATGAGACATTTAAAGAAAGGAAGAAAACTAGGCAGAGAAAAGGATCAGAGAAAAGCCTTGATGAAAACAATGATGGGCAGTTTGGTTATGTATGAAAAGATTACTACCACTGAAGCTAAGGCAAAAGAGCTGAAAACCAGAGTTGACAGGGTCATTAACAAGGCCAAAAAAGCCAAAGACGCATCTTCCAAGGTAACGGCTATCAGAAATCTTGATAATAATATTCCCAAGATGGCCATTAAAAAACTATTGGGAGACTTCAAGAAAAAATTTGAAGACCGAAATAGTGGATATACGAGAATAATCAAACTTGCTCCTCGAAAAACTGACGGAGCCAGAATGGCGGTGATTGAGTTCGTATAATTCACCAATATTAAAGTTATGAAAAATCAGATTGACAGAAAATATCATCTATTTAACGCAGAAGGACAAACTCCCGGAAGGCTGGCGGGAGAGATTGCTATCGTTCTTCGGGGAAAAAATAAGAGAGATTTTGCTCCTCATATAGACGGAGGAGATTTGGCAGTAGTCATAAATGCCGACAAAATAAGAATTACTGGCAACAAGGCGGAAGGGAAAGTTTATTTCAGGTTCAGCGGTTATCCGGGAGGCATTACGGCTACAACTCTGAAAGATCAAATAGCTAAGGATTCCAGAAAGGTTATCCAATCGGCTGTTTGGGGAATGCTGCCTAAAAACAAATTACGGGACAGAATGATGACAAGGCTTTTGGTTTATAAAGACGACAAGCATCCGCATAAAATTCAAATTACTCATTAGTTTTAAAAACAATATGATTACAAAGAAAACTGCTAAAAAAGAAGAAAAAGAAGAAAAGAAAGTTGCTCCCAAAGCGGTTGCTTATTTTTATGCCATAGGAAAAAGAAAGACAGCTGTTGCTCAAGTGAGACTATATCCAACCGACGGGACTGAAAAAGGCATACTTGTAAATGACAGGAAAATTGAAGAATATTTCCCTCTGCCAAGGCTGAGAGAACTCATAAAATCTCCTCTGCTAACAGCCGGCAGTGGCGTAAAGTTTGATATAACGGCAAAGGTAAATGGCGGCGGAGTAAATGCCCAAGCGGAAGCGATTAGACTGGGAATTTCAAGGGCCTTAGTGAAATTCAACGGAGAACTGAAAAAATCTTTGCGGGATCGCGGATTTTTGACCAGAGATGCCAGAAAGGTAGAAAGAAAGAAGCCGGGGCTGAAAAAGGCCCGTAAGTCGCCACAGTGGGCGAAGCGCTAGAAGTGCGCCACAGCCGACTTCAAAAAAGGCTTATACAAGGCAAAAAAGCACTCACGATATGT
>JAKQLJ010000045.1 GCA_029567195.1 bacterium
TGCGGGAAGCGGCGTGCGTTGGCAATTGGATGGAGCCTTGAATATATCTCTGATGAAAGGGGATTATATCGGCTTGCACAAAGATGTGGATCTCACGATTGATCCGGCGGATTTGGAGAAACTGGACGAACATTTATTTAAAAGGGGGTATGGTTTGTTTTTAACGATGAGAAAGCCGGAGAAACCGGGGAAAGTAATATTAAAACGGATGTCTCCTAAAGAAGTAAATACTTCTCCCGAAAATGGTTATGTGCTTTGTGCGGTAGATACGGAAGGGAAAATTAAGACGGCGGATTTGAGTTCCGTGGATGTTCATTTTATTCAGCGAAACGAAGCGGAAGAGCCGTTTGGTTTTAGTCAAAATGTAATATTGCCAAAAGATTGGTATGATCCGCAGGTCGTGAAATTTCAAGGACAAGAAATAAATTTATCGCACCCGGCGAAGGTGATTTATTTTAAATTGTACGCGACTAGACCTTATGACATGACGGACGTAATGGATTTATTGAAGACGGGTAAGGTGACTCGTGACGACGTGGAAGTTGTGAGCAGTATTTTGGAAAAGGAACTTTTGGAAAAAGAAGAAGCCATAAAAAAAATTGCCGAACAGCTGGTGGATTTCTTGACCGAAGGAAAAGGCGAGTTGGAAGTTTTGGATTTATTAAAAACAATCGCCGGAAAAGAAAATTTTGAAAAAGATAAAGAAAAATATTTTATTTTTGTGCAAAAATTAATGGTAGAGGAAAGAAATGTAGAAAAAATTGTGGCATTGGCAAAAGAAGTGTTTGGATTTCAGCCGGAGAAGATGCGGGAAAAAATAGAGCGATTGAAAAAAATGGGAATGACGATTTAGATTTTTTTGTGTTTTTGCGAGAGATTCGAAAATAGATAAAGTTTGAGCGAATAATTGCAGTTATTGAAATTAAATAAAAAAACGTCTCATAGTGTATGAGGCGTTGTTTTTTTTAGACGAATTCGAGGTCTAGGCCGAGAACGTCGATGGCATGACTGACAGCCGTGAGTCCGGTGGAGCAGAAAGGCAAAACGGACGTGACGCGTTTGTCGGTGAAAAGTTGAGGATATCCGTGTTCGAGCAGGAATTTTTCTAGTTGTTCTTGCCAATTGGTGTGTCGGCTTTTGTTGAAGACAAGGTTTTCCGTCCAGCGACAACGGTTTTCGTGTTCGGCCAACAAAATAGCGGGGACGATTATTCCCGTGAAGATTTTTTCCTTGATGGGCGGTTCGATTTGCGAACAGATGCGGAGGACGTAATCGCGCGGATAGTCGACAATACGGGCGCGAGATTCATCGAGGAAAAACAAGCAATCGACGAGCGCGGTCGTGGAAATTTTTTCGAAAAATAGTTCGCTACAGAGATGTGAGAGCGAGACGACCAGTTTGCGCGGCATGGCGGGGCTCCTTTGTGGTGGGTTGTGAATGAACTTTGTTGATTTATAAATTTACGTTATTCGGTGTTTTTTGTCAACGCGTTTAAAAATGATTGCGCAGTTTTGGGCCAATTAAAATCAGCAGATTTTTTCGTTCCTCTTTTGATGAAAATATTTTTGTTTTCCAATATTTTTTGAATATTATTTTTGATGTCATTGGCGTTGGCGGGATCGATGAGGATGGCGGCGTCGCCGCAAATTTCAGAAAGAGAAGAATTGTGGGCGGTGATGACAGGACAGCCGCAGGCCATGGCTTCCAAAGGGGGAAATCCAAATCCTTCGTAAAAAGACGGGTAAATAAAAAGCGTCGCGAGGTTGTAGAAAAAAACTTTTTCCGTGCTTTTGATGAAGTTGGTCAGAATAATTTTGTTTTGATGCGCGGAGTTGTATTGTTCGATTTTTTGAAAAGTTGATTTGTATTTCCAGCCAGGCTTGCCGACGATGACGAGAGAGTAATTTTCGAGATTTTCTGGTTGAAAAAGTTCGAACGCGTTGATAAGCGTCTCGATGTTTTTGCGCGGTTCGATGGTGCCGAGAAATAAAAAGAATTTTTCGGGGAGGTTGTATTTTCTTTTGATTTTATTTAAGCCCGGATGTTGTGTCGGTAAGACGCGAAAATTTGGCGTGATACCAGAGTAAATAGAAATTATTTTTTCCGGAGAAATATTAAAATTTTTTATCAAATCATTACGTGTGTTTTCGGAAACAGCGATAATTTGTTTGGCTTTTTGATATTGTTTTCGGGGATTTATAATGCGGTGCCAAAGTTTGCGTTTGAGCGAGAGAAATTCGGGAAATATTTCAAAGCTGAGATCGTGGGCGGTGATAATATAAGGACAGTCGGTAGCAAAAAAAGAAATATTGGGGAAAAAAAACAGGTCGATTTTTTCGGTTTTGTAGCGGTGTTCAATTAATTTGTTCAGTTTGGGCCGGCGAAATATTTTTAAGCTAAGGTTGAGGAGTTTGTTGGGGATTTTAAAAGGACAATAGTGAATATTGCGTTGAGAAAATCGCGGTATGATCGATTCGACATTTTGACGAGAATTATAAAAAAGATAATATTGATTTTTATTATCCGCTTTGAACAGATGGGTCAACAAATTTAAAGTGTATTCACCGATCCCGGTGAGGTCTTTTTCCATGAGGCAACGGATGTCAATTGCAATATTCATAGGGGTTTTATTTGTAGATCAAACGAAGAGATTCCTCCACTCCTGCTGGTCGGTCGGAATGACAAAGAGAAGAAGCAACGGATGTCGATTGCAATATTCATTTTCTTGGAGCAAGGAGCATGTAGCAAAGAGCACTATGCCGGAGGCATTGTGTTCATGGCTATATGCTATATGTTATATGCGAGAAAAGTTTAGCCGCGATAGCCGAGTTTGTCGGCGATGAAGTTTTTTATTTTTTTTTTGAAAATTTCTTCATCGAATTGTAGGGCGTGTCGGCGAATTTCTTGAGGATTAAAGTTATGAGATTTGAATCTCAGTATTTTATCGATAAGCGCTTCCCAGGTCTGTTCATAAAAAAAGGTGCCGGTCTTGCCCTCAATAACGGTCTCTTTCGCACCTCCGGCATAATAAGCGATAACCGGTCGGCCGGCGGCCATGGCTTCGACGGCGGTAATGCCGAAATCTTCGATTTGCGGATTGATGAAAGCTTGGCAGTGAGAAAAAAGATATGACTTTGTCGATTCGGAGATGCGTCCGAGAAATTGAATTTTCCCGCGAGCTTGTTTTTTTAGAGTGGCGAGTAGCGGTCCGGTGCCGAATATTTTTATAGGAATGTTTAATCGGTTGAAAGCTTTCACGATGAGATCGAATTTTTTGTAGCCTACGAGTCTACCCCCAGCGAGAAAATAGTTTTCCGTTTTGTCGGCGATTTGAAATTTAGACGTGGCGACCGGCGGATAGATAACTTCGCTTTCGCTATGGTAATATTTACGAATTCTTTTTTGAACCTCTATCGAATTTGCGATAAAGTGATCAACTCGTTCGGCGGCCAAGCGATCCCACAAACGAAGGCGGGGAAGCATGAGTGGAACAATTTTTCTGATTAAATAATTGTGACGCATTTCTTGCAAATAATCATGACTACCGGTCCAGAGAAATCTGGTCGGTGTATGACAATAGCAGATGTGCGTGGTTGCGGGCGGGGTGATAACGCCTTTGGCGGAGAAAGAAGTACTGGATAAAACGAGGTCGTAATCATTCAAGTTGTAATTTTCGGTAGCGCTTGGCATGAGAAATAAAAACCATTCTAGCGCGCGCACGCCGAATGGTATGTCTTGAAGAAAGGAAGTGTGGATGTGTTTGTTGTTGAATTCGGAGTAAATTTTTTTATTTTTAACAAGCGTATAGGTGGGGCTGTCAGAGAAAATTTCTTGAAAAGCGCGGATGACTTTCTCGGCGCCACCTTCTTGAGCGAAATGGTCGTGAATGAGGGCTATCTTCATAGGGTTACAAATTACCTGCCTACGCCTTGCTAGGATTCCGCCTTCACTCGTGGAGTTACGGCGGACAGGT
>JAKQLJ010000054.1 GCA_029567195.1 bacterium
TCTTTCTGTCGTTGATTCAGATCCGTCAGCGGTAGTTCTAAATGTCAGTCTTCCCGGCATATCATTAACACCTGGCGTCCCATCAACAAAAGCCATGATTTCCGCTCCGGTGGAAGCATAATCAGTGCCATCGTAGCCTCTGAAAATTATTCTGCCTATTTGATCATTGTTTTGAATTATTACTGGAGAATCTATTGTTCCTCTTCCCTTTCGAAAAATAGAATAAGGACCATTGACGCTATCAGCATGACGACCAATAGCTATTCCGCCGCCATCAATTACTAATTTATAATCTGGGTTGGTTGTTCCTATCCCCACATTCGTTCCGTTGTTGAATAAGTTACTGGTGGCTGTCCAAGTACTGGAGTTGTTGTAGAGAGTCTGTCCGTTTATGCCGCTAGGTAAAATTATATTATTCCAAGTTGTCTGGCAGGATCCGTTAATGCAAAGTCCGGAAGAGGCGTTGACGTATCCGTTTTGGATATCCAGCGCATAATCAGGGCTGGTTGTTCCCACACCGACGTTGCCCAAAAAATAATTATCGCCCGTTCCATTTGAATTTATTACCCCATCGATTGTCACATCTCCATCTTCATCTACCAAAAATCTCTGATCTCCGTTTATCGCTATTCCTAACAGTGGAGCATTGGGGATAGCTGCTGCCGGATTTATGTAAAGCGACGATTGGGAAACAGAAGTGGTTAACGGTTCATAAGTATAAATTGCCTGTCCATCATTGGTTGATCCGCCTAAATGCAATGTTCCGGCATAAACATCCAAAAATCTTAGGGACGGCGATCCTAGACTGTAGGTCATATCGGCTGCCGGCAAAATATTTCCCACATTGGTTAAATTCCCGGAATGAAAATTCCAGTTGCCGGAAAAATTTCCATCCGTTATGGTATTTGTCCCTAAATCAAGATTGGTAACGTTAGCTGAAGTTATATTGGCAGTATTAAAAAGCAAACTCGTTCCGTCAATAATTCCGATGGTAGCTGTTGAGGCGTCAAGATCACCAGAAGTAATTATATTTCCGTTTAAAGAATTCACAGAAAAATTATTTCCACCTACCGTCAAATTTCCGCCCGTTACATCCATTCCGTTCTGAGCGTCAACATTTCCGGCGAAAGCCACCTGGCCCAAACCGGTTTGCGTAATTGTTCCGCTGGTTGAAAAAACAACATTGCCATTGGAAACTACCAGACCATTCTGAAAACTGACTGATCCGGAATTTACCAGGGAACCGGAAACAATAAGATTTCCTCCGGCAGTAATATTGCCTTTGGAAATAAGTTCTTTGACCTTGAGTTTTATGTCATCATCAATGTCTCTAGCCAAAATTGTGTGATCTCTGATTTTTTCTGAATCTATGGCATTAGCCTCGACGCGAATTTTTTCGTTTCTTTTTATTCTAATATCTCCCGCCAAATCTCCATTGCCATCAAGCGTTACTCCGAAAGCGGAAAGAACAGTTGAAGCCACTTCCTTTTTTTCCAGTTCTGTCATAGACTCATCACTTATCCAAAAATCCTGTTTGTTTTTTTCATCTCCCTCGCTTTCTGTTCCTGCCACCTGTGATCCGGAAGAAGAATCTTCTTTGTGACTGGCAATATTTTTTCCGACATTGTTATATAAATTCACAACGCTGTTTTCTTTTGACAAAAACCAAACCATAAAAGCAAAGGCAATCATCAAAAAAGGCGAAGCAAAATTAAGAATGCTTTTTTTAGGTTGATCCTCTTTTTTCTCCCACTTATTTTTTATCTGATCAATTAATAAAACATTCTTTTCCAGAGCTTCCCTCATCAAGGCGTTTTCTTTTTCCCTTCTTTCCTGATCCAATATTTCTCTCTTTCTCTGATTTTCTTCCCTTCTTCTTTCTTCCTGTCGCCTTGACTCTTCCGCTGAATTCAGCGCCGCTAAAACAGTTGAAGCAATGTCCTGTTGGCTCTTCTCTTTTTTTGTCTCTTCTGCAATCTCTTTTTCTGTCTCTTCCTTTCGGGAAACAGCCTCCGCTTCTTCCTGTTCACCGTAACTAAAAAATCTGGCTCCGCCTCCCTTGCCATTAGAGATATTTTCTTTAGAAAACTCTTCCACCCATCTTAAGGTAGTGAACCAATTTCGGCCTTTTTTCTCTGCCCTGAGCTTTCCCTGTCGGCAACGCAAATTCAAATACTCCGGAGTATACCCGGTAATTTCAGCCGCCTCTGCCAAAGACAAAAGTTTTGTTTTTCTTTTTGTTGATTTTTTACTTATTTCCTCGACCATTTTTGGCATCCGAACAATCAAATATTTATCAAATATTTATTTTTCAAAAAAAGGCTTTTTATAAGCTTAATTATACCATTTTTTTTAAATGTCAACAACGAAAAAAATGAGTTATCCACAAGTATTTTTTATAATAAAAAAACTCCCCTTTTTATGGACTTATTAGCGACTGTTTTTTCTGTTTTTTATAAAACACTTCTGAGACTTTTTTTACTTAAAACACAAAAAAAGAGACCACTCCACTTAGGCCTCTTTTTTAAATACTAATGTTTTTTCAAAAGGTCACCGGACTTCAATTCAGCCCCTAACGCTTGAGAGCTTCAATGCCCGGCATCTTGCCGCCTCCCAGATATTCCAGCATCGCTCCGCCGCCGGTGGAGACAAAACCGACTTTGTTCATGGCCTTGTTTTTCTCCAAAATCTCCAGAGTTTCTCCTCCGCCAATAAGAACATAAGCGCCGCTTTCCATGATAGCTCTAAATATTTCATCTGTTCCGGCTGCATATTTTTCCTCTTCGAATTTTCCCATCGGTCCATTCCAAACAATCGTTTTGGCAGAAGCAATAATATTTTTAAATTTCGCTACGGTTTTCGGTCCGATATCGAAGCAGTCATCAACAAAATCGATCGGCAGCAGCACTTTTTCGGAAAATTTCATTTCCTGGCCCAGCGCTTCATTGGCAATTTTTCCGCCTACCAGAACATTATCATAAACGCCCTCAAAAAATTTTATCACCGGTAATTTGGTTTCAATTTTAGCGCCGCCGATAATGGCCACAGCCGGACGCTCCGGATTATTTTTTACTTTTTTCATCTCCTCAATTTCTTTCTGCAATCTGAATCCGGCATAGCTTGGCAAAAATTTAGTCACCCCGACTACCGACGCCTGGTTTCGATGAGAGACAGAAATGGCATCATTGACAAAAATATCGAATCCGTCAGCCATTTTTTTTGCAAATTCATCTTCGTATTCCGCGCCTGTTTCGACATCTCCTTCTTCTGCGTAAAATCTAACATTTTCCAAAAGAGCTATCTCTCCTTCCCCCAAATCATCGACTGATTTTTTTACTTCTTCCCCTATACAATCAGAAACAAATTTCACCTTATATCCCAAAATATATTCAACATCATCCTTTATGGGACTCAAAGAAAATTTAGGATCTTTTTTTCCACCTGGCCGCCCCAGCCAACTCAGAAGCGCCACTTTGGCATTCATGCCCAAAAGATATCGGACAGTTTCTTCTGCCGCCTGAATTTTAAATTTTTCTTTTACTGTAGCGTCTTCCACCGCCACATTGAAATCCACCCGGAGAAGTATTTTTTTTCCTTCCACATCCGCATCTTGAATTTTTTTTATTTCCATAAATTTTGATTTACAAATTATAAATTATTTTTAATGATAACGTCCCGCTCCCAAAATTCCGATTATCACACCTATCAGCGCGGTAATGGCAGTAAGGATCCAGGCGCGCATAGTCACCTTAGTCTCCGGCCAACCCAAGGCTTCAAAATGATGGTGGATAGGCGCCGCTAAAAATATTTTTCTTTTCAAAAACTTTTTAGACAGCAACTGGATAACTACTGACCCGGATTCAATTACATAAATGAAAACAATTAAAAACAAAATCAATACTGAATTAGTAAGCACGGCCACTACTCCCAAGGCTGTTCCCAAAGCCACTGCTCCTGTATCTCCCATAAAAAATCGGGCCGGATAAATATTAAACCAAAGAAAAGCCAACAGCGCTCCGGAAATGGCCGCGCAAAAAGCAGCCAGATCAATTCTGTTTTGAAAAAAAGCAATAGCCGCGAAAGAAGAAAAAGCAATAAGCAAAATTCCGCCATCCAGTCCGTCCAACCCGTCTGTTTCATTGGAAGAAATTGCCGAAAAAAGAATCACAAAAATAAACAATGGAACATACCAAAAACCAATGGAAAAATCGCCAACTGCCGGAATATGAATTTGATCCCAGCCAAGCTTATAATAAAACCACCAGGAACCAAGGGTGGCAATGGCAATCAGCCAGCCAAAACGAGTGATAAACCTGATTCCTCCTCCTTTGTTTTTTCCCCAACCTTTTACGCTGGCCAAATCATCGCAAAGCCCGAGTATTCCGGTGGTAACAAGCGCAAAAAGTGGAAGCCAAACCTGTTTTTTATTCAAAAAGTCGAGTCGGGCAATAAAATTGGTATTCGTCCAGGAAGCAATAAGCGGAAAAAGATAATGAGAAACAAGAGCCAATATCATTACCGTAAACCAGATTAATATGCCTCCCATAATCGGCGTGCCGCTTTTATGTTTATGAAGTTCGCTTATGAAGCTCAATTTTTTCCCGTCTACCGATGTATCTTTTATTTTTATTCCTATTTTATATTTATAAAGAAAATGGGTAAGAATCGGCGTCAAGGCAAATGCCACAATAAAAGAAAAAAAGCCCGTTATTAAAACTTTCAAAACATTTACCACTTCCGGGATGGTTTGTATTTGTGCAATCTCCATATTTAAAAATAAAAATTTAAAAGTAAAAAATAAAAATCCTACCCCTTGCTACTTGTCACCTATTCCTTGTCACTTCTTTATTATCGCCATTCATAGTTTTCAAACACCCAATCCACCAGCTTTCTCATATCCTCCCAACGATTTTCATCGTTTAAAATAACGGAGATTACACGATGCTTGCCTGTCGGATCAACCGAACCCATGAGAAGAGATTTTCCAGCCAGCGGGGTAAATCCGGTTTTTCCGCCTAGGCAATTTGGAATACTGTCCAAAAGTAAATCGGTATTTTTCAGCTCATGCATATACTTTCCGTCGGTTGAATAAAATTGCCCTTCCGGTATTCTCATAATATCCCAGATTTCCTCATATTTCAAAGAGTGGGCAGCGATCCTGGCAATGTCATAAGCCGATGAATGACATTGGTCTTCCTGGCCATCAATTTCTAGTCCCGAAGGCGTGCAAAAATTAGTATCCTTGAGTCCCAAAGATCTGGCTTTTTCGTTCATTTTTTCCACAAATTTCTTTTCCGTTCCGGCAATATGAATTCCCAAGGCAGTGGCTGCGTCATTAGCGCTATTCAAAAGCATGGCTCTCAAGAGATCGCCAGCCTTTATTTTTTCCCCTCTATACATCCTATTGCTCAGGCAATATCCGGTTCTTGGACAACCCACTACCGTTCCCGGAACATTAAGCGCTTCTTCTGTTATAACCACCGTTTCATCCAAATTTTTTATTTCGTCCATTACCAAAATAGCCGTCATCATTTTGGTAAGCGAAGCAATTTGCGTTTTTTTTCGCCCGTTATCATAATGCAAAATCGTGCCAGAATCGACATCGATAACCACTGATGATCCGGCCCAAAGTTTGAGATCCCAAAAGTTTTTTTTCCTAATCGGAGTATATTCAGTATTGGCCGAATCCAGTGGAAAAAGATTGCAACTTTGAAAAGTTTCTTCCGCATTTTTTGGAAAATCTTTTCCTCCCCTTGATTCCCCCAAAACTTCCTGTCCTTTGACCACCCGCCGAACCGAGCTGGAGACATCCAGAAAATCTGACTCGTTAAAAACATTCCCATAAAAAAATAGGGGAATAAAAGGAAGAATAAAAATGGTAAAAATTATATTGAGCATTAAAAAATCAGTTACCAATTATACTATCAACCCTGTCGTCTTTTGACAATGCCTCCCAGTCTGGCAATTTTTCCGCGCTATCCAATCCCAATTTCTTCAAAAATTCAAATGATATCCGATAAAGATAGGCGCGACTGTCTTTAGGACTGTCTATTCTTTCCACCAGACCTCTCATCAAAAGCGAACGCATAGTGAAGCTGGAATTGACTCCCCTTATGGCTTCTACATCGGAACGGGAAATCGGACCGCGATAAGCGATGATGGAAAGAACTTCCAACGCCGCCCGACTCAAACTTTCTTGAATTTCACTTTTTACCAAATCCCCGATAAAGGAGGAATTTTCCGGACTGGTAGCCATCTGCACCTCATCATCTTTCTTGATGATAACCATTCCCCTGTTTTTTCCAAATTCTCCCTGAAGAACCATAATGGCATTCTCTATTTCCGGTTTGGCCGCTCCGGTCAATTTGGAGATTTTTGAAATTTTTACCGGCTCGCCGGAAATAAAAAGAATGCTTTCGATGATTGATTTTAATTTTTCTTGATCCATTATTTTTGGTGTGTAATTTTATTATTTGGCTTTTATCTTAAGCCGTATCTCTTCAAACAAATTATTCTGTTCCACATTGATAATGCGCTGTTTCACCATTTCCAACATGGCTAAAAAGGAAACGATAACGTCAATTTTGTCCTGCGCCTCGGAAACTAATTCCGAAAAGGACGTTTCCACTCTCAGCCTCAGCGAGCTTTCCAATTCTGTTATTTTTTCCTCCAGGGTTATCACTTCCCTTACCACTTCTTCCTGCAATTTTTCAAGCACCGGAATTTCCGCCAGAACTGCCAGAAAATATTTTTTTATGTCATAAGCGTTAATATCTTCCGGAGGATAGAAAGTGGTTCCGACTCCCAAATATCCTTCCCTGGAATAACTTATCTTCTTAAAATCAGCCAACTTTCCCAACTTCATCGAAGCCTCCTTGAATTTTTTATATTCTTCCAGCTGATGAGCCAGATCCTTTATCTCTTCCTCTTCCTCATCGGTAACTTTAAGCATCGGGAGAAGAGCCCGAGATTTGATAAGGATGAGTTTCGAGGCAACAGTTAAAAAATCGGCCAGATTGCCCAGGGCGATATTTTCGTTATTTTTTATGTATTCGAGATACTCATCAGCCACCCGAGCCAAACTCAAATCTGTAATATTCATCTTCTCTTTTTCAATCAATTCGAGAAGAAGTTCGAGAGGCCCTTCAAATTTTTCCAGTTTCACTTTATACACGCAATTATTGATTTCAACCTTATAATTTTACTACATTTTATCAGAAACTAACAGTTTCTGCGCAATTCTTTTTCGCATTTATTATCCACTAAAAATATGGCCGGCCACAAAGCGGAAAAAACCACCAAGGAAGCAGCCAAAAAAACTGACTTAACGGGGAAAAATAAAAGAAGCAAAACGGAAATGGAAGAAGCCAGAATATATCCCATAGGCATGGCGGTCCTGAAAAAATTAATGAGATCAACGTCATGTCCGTCAATTCTTTTGTAAAAATAGGAATCCCGAAGAACCTCCAACATCGCCGCTCCAATTCTGGTAGAGAGAAGAACAATGGACCAAAGGGCAATGCTTGCAGAGCTTATAAAATAAACAACTGAAGTCGAAAGAAACATAAAAATAATGGAAACAATGATAAACTCTTTTTCCCCCCATCTTTTGTCGGCCAAAAAGCCCATTGGATATTGCAAAAAAACAAACGGTAAAAGCATTACCGTAAAAATAATACCGATTCCCTTCCAGTCAATGCCCAAATCAAGAAGATAAATAGGGACAAAAATCACTAATAGCGCGTAAAAAAATTCCAAGACGAAAGAAATGTAATAAATTCTCAATATGTTTTTACGCTGCCATATTTTTTTTATCACGTCAGTTACGCTAAGGTCCAGATCAAATTTATGATTTACCTTTCTGAAACCTAAGATAGAAATTAAAAGTATCAGGCAGTTGAACACAAAAAGGAGCAAAAATACCAGCTGGAAATTAAATTTTTCTAAAATCATCGTGGACAGAAACGGTCCCACTAAGAATCCGGCATTGAGAATGGTCAGATGCCTTCCCCTGATTCTTCCGGACATCTTATCGGCAGAAAATGATTCAATAATAATATCCAAACTCACCCATTCCAAATTCCCAAAAATTATATAGAGCATAACAAGACCTACTCCCCAATAGGACGGATTAATGTTCATCAAGAACGAAATGACTGCTATTTTAAAAACCAGAGAAAAATAAAAAACGGTAGATTTTCCCCATTTTCTGACAATTTTATGAAAATTAAGAAGAATAATCAGGGTAACAACGTAAGCAACAACATAGAACAATCCCAGATTCTCCATACCGGAAGATAATTTAAAATAACTAGACATTACATAAACAAAAAAAGCCTGAGCAAAACCCATCAGAAAAGAAATAAAGCCGACTAGCTTTATTTTTTTAGCATCGAATTTTTCCTTGTGGCGAGTTAAATCTTCGTCAACTTTTTTCAACGCTCTGAAAGACATAATTTTTGTTTTGGTCTTAAAGTTATGGATCAAGTCTCTTTACGTCTCTTGGAAAAAGAATGGCTTCTTTGATATTGGCAAGCCCCAGAATTTTCTGAACAAATCTTTCCGATCCCATTCCCCAGCCGCCATGGGGAGGCATACCGATACGGAAAACATCCAGGTATGACTTGTAATCGTCCGGTTTTAATTTGTGTTTTTTGATATTTGCAACCAGCTGCTGATAATTATGAATGCGTTGTCCGCCAGTCACCAATTCCACTCCCTTGAAAATAAGATCAAAACTTTCCGTGTATTGCGGATCGGAACTGGGCATCGTATAAAACGGTCTGGCACTTTTTGGATAATGAGTAAGAAAGATAAAATCGCTGTCATAATTTTTCTTCGCCCACTCGCCAATCAGCCTTTCTCCTTCCGGATCGATATCTATGCCCATCATTTCTTTTCCGTATTCCCTTTTCAAAATTTCCAGAGCTTCAGTCAGTTTTAATCTAGGAAAATCGTCAACCAGGGAAATTTCCGATTCATATTCAGCCAAAATGCCAGCGCAATTTTTCTCCACATCTTTTACCATTTTTTTGACTGTCTTTTCCAATTCTTTCATTACATCTTCAAAACTGTTGATAAAACCCATTTCCGCATCAAGCGAGACATATTCATTAACGTGTCTGGTTGTATAATGGGGCTCTGCTCGAAAAACCGGACCGATTTCAAAAACCCGCTCAAAAGCACCAACACCGGCTTGCTTATAAAACTGAGGACTTTGAGCAAGATACGCTTCCCGCTTAAAATATTTTATTTTGAAAAAATTAGCTCCGCCTTCTGTCGCCGCTGATAGGATTTTGGGAGTTTTTATTTCCATAAAACCTTCGCTTCTCAGAGTTTCCCCGTAAGATTTTAGAAGTTCGCTATAAACTTTAAAAATATCATTTACTTTTTTATTTCTCAAAGTCAAATGCCGGTTATCAAGAAGCGTTGGCACATTGAGATCTAAATCACGCTTGGAAACATCAAAAGGCAATTCTCCTTCCACTTGAGAAACAACGGAAATATCAGAAACCTCCAGCTCCACTTCGCCAGTCGCGCTGTCCTCTTTTTTCTGGCTACCCGGACGTTTCTTGACCAAGCCCTCTGCTTCAATGACATATTCGTTTCTTATTTCCTTAGCCGCATTATAAGCCGCTAACTTATCGGGAATAACAACCATTTGGATAGTCCCGGTTCGATCGTGAAGATCAATAAAAATAAGCTTGCCGTGATCTCGCCTGTTATGCACCCAGCCGGAAAGCCTGACTGTTTCTCCAATAAGCTCGGGAGTTCTGCCAATTAATGTTCTTTTCATAAAAAAATTTGAATTATTAATCCAATTTGCGTATTAAAAATTTCTAAATTTCAAACTAAACTATCATTATAGCTTTTTGTTTTTTTTATTAATCATTCAATATTTTTGATATTTCTTCAGAAAGGTCACTGGGAATAATTTGAGTTTTGACGAAAAATTTATTAACTCCCATCGCTTCCACTTTTTTCTTTGTTTTTTCATCCACCGAAGCGGAAAGAACCACTATGGGAGTGTCTTTTATTTTTTCTTCCAATTTTATTTTAGCCACAATTTCTTCCCCAGTCATCGCCGGCATAATCATATCTATAAGAAACAAATCATAGTTGCCCAGCATCGCTTCTTTGATTCCCCAGGCGCCATTGGTAGCCGGAGTTACTTCATAGCCGTCCTGTTTTAATTTTTCCCCAAACATCTCCTGAAAAACCTCCTCATCTTCCATGAATAAAATTTTCTTGCCATTTTTCGTAGCAGAGTAACCTTGGTCGCCGTTTTTAGCAATCTTTTCCTCGTTTTTCACTTCTTCTCTATGCTGATGCAAAATCCGGCTGATTTCCTTTACTAAATCACCGGGAGTGTATTCCGCTTTTATAAGATATTCGTCAGCTCCCAAATCCGAAGCTTTTTTCCGGTCTTCCGGCTGGTTAAGGTTGGAAAAAACAATTATTTTTATATCTTTGTCGAAATTGCCCCCTCTAAGAGCTTTAATAACTTCAAATCCGTTCATTTTAGGAATAACCAAATCAAGAAGGACAACGTCCGGTCTTTCTTTTTTAGCCAAAGTCAGCACCTGATCACCCGTTTCCGCCATTGCCACGTCAAAACCAAAATCGGTAAATTTCTTGTGGTATATGTCAGCAATCATCGGGTCATCTTCGGCAATAATAATTCTAGGCATTGAAGTTCGTTTTAAATGTTACCTGCAGTATAATAATAGCTAAAGTTAAGCAAAAAATCAAATTCCACTCACCCTTTTCAATACTTTTTCTATCACCCAAGGTGGCGTAGAGGCACCGGCAGAAATTCCTACTTTCTTCGCCTTCATAAGCCATTCTTTTTTTATATCATTCGCTTTTTCAATAAAATGAGAGTTTTTATTTATTTTTTCAGCTATCCCGTAAAGCCTTCCCGAATTGGCGCTTGCTAGAGATCCGATGATAAGCACGAGGTCGTTGTCTACCGCCATTTTTTTTATTTCCTCCTGCCGCAAATGGGTAGTGCCGCAAGTAGTATGAATAATTTCCGCCGATGGAAATTTTCGGGAAATCTCGACCGCTATTTTTTTATAAAGATCTTCGTTTTGGGTAGTCTGCGACAAAACGGCAATTTTTTCTTCTTTTTCGAAATCCAGTTTTTCTAAATCTTTTTCTCGAGAAATGACGACCGCTTTTCCTCCGCCCCACTCATTAATTCCCCGCACTTCCTTATGGTCTTTATCCCCAACAAGAATTATTTTGTTTCCGCGTTCAGAAAAAACTTTGGCCAATCTTTGCACTTTTATAACTTTTGGACAGGTAGTGTCAATTATATCAATTCCTTTTTTCTTGGCTATTTTATAAACATCCGGCCCAACGCCATGAGCGGTAATAATCACCGTTCCGATCTCTCCGGGTTTCGCAGAAAAGAAAAAATCCCGTTCAATTTTTTTTATTCCCCTTTCTTCTATTTTCTTATTCACCTCGTTATTATGCACCAGCGATCCAAGAACAAAAACCGGACTTTTAATCCGACTCATATCCGTTGTCATTACCATTTCATAGGCCCGCTTCACGCCGTCACAGAAACCGGCAAATTGGCTGAGATGTATTTCCATATCATTCAGCTTATTATGAAAAAATGGTTTTGTGAAGGGATGGCTTGATTTTTTACGCTGTCCGTTATATTTTATAAATCAGTTGTTTATGTCCACTGAAAAATAATCTGAAAATAGGAGGAATATATGTTTTGCTCAAATCGAATAGGAAGGAAAGAAGCCAGTCCGAAAGCAGGGGAAAACAAATATCCACTGCCCGTCACCAGACCCAAGTGTAGCGGTTGGATTTCTCCTTTTGTTGACAAAAAAAGGAGAAAAAAGAAGTGATGGCCCCAAGGCGAGAGTGCTATGATGCTCCTCGCCTTCTTTTTTTATAAAAACCAGCTTATAATTAATTTATGCACAAAATAAGGCCACTAAGAAAAAAAGACAAGGAAGATATTAAGGAACTTTTTAGCCAACTGGTAAAGAATCCGGCCGAATTCAATCATTTTCAAGACTGGGATATCGAACCCATCATCAATGAATCAAACTGCCACGCCATTGTAGTCGAATATGAAGGCAAGGCTGTTGGCTTTGCTTCAGTGATTATTTTTTTAACCCCTGTTTACGGATACAAGGCCAGAATTGAAGATGTTATTGTCCACAGAGATCACCGAGGGAAAGGTTTGGGAAAAATGCTTTCACAAGAGCTCATAAAAATAGCCCGAAACAAAAAGATAAAAAGCATTCATCTCACCAGCAATCCGCAAAGAGTAGCCGCCAGAAAACTTTACGAATCCTTGGGATTTGAGCAAAAAGACACCGGAGTTTTTATTCTTAATTTAAACGAATAGATTGGTACTCAAATATTTTTCGCCTCTGTCCGGAAAAATTACCACTATCCGGATTTTTTTGTTTCCCTTGTTTTCTCGAGCTATTTTTTCCGCCACTCGATAAGCGGCCAGCATCGCCGCGCCGGAGCTCATTCCGACAAAAATCCCCTCTTCTTTTGCAATTTTTCTTGCCCACTCGAAAGCTGATTCCGATTCAATGGTAATAAATTCATCAATTTGATTTTTATTATAAATGGCTGGCACAATGGCCTCTTCCATATTTTTTAATCCTTGAATGTAGTGGCCCTTTTCCGGATAAGCGCAGACGATTCTTATTTGCCCATTGTATTCTTTTAAATATTTGGAAATGCCCATGATCGTTCCGGAAGTGCCGATAGCAGAAACAAAATAATCTACTTTGCCGGAAGTGTCCTCCCAGATTTCCTTGGCTGTCGTTTCATAGTGGGCAATTTTGTTGTTATCATTGGAAAATTGATCCGGCATAAAATATTTATCCGGATTATTTCCAGCCATTTCTCTCGCCTTTTCAATCGCTCCGTCCGTCCCTCGATCGGAATCAGTTAAGATAATTTCCGCCCCATAAGCACGAATAATTTTTCTCCTTTCTTCGGAAACTGCCTCACTCATCACAATTATAACTTTATACCCCAAAACCGCCCCGATCATAGCCAAGCCTATCCCCGTGTTTCCGGAAGTTGGTTCTATAATTGTTTTATTTTTAGTTAACTTACCTTCCCTAATAGCTTCTTCTATCATTTTTACGGCAATCCTGTCTTTGATGCTCCCTCCGGGATTATTGCCCTCAATCTTGGCATAAATTTCTACCTTTTCCGGATTGGGATTAAGCTTATTGATTTTTACCATCGGCGTGCGTCCGATTGTTTCCAAAATGTTTTTATAAATCATATATTTTTCTAAAATTAGTATATTAGTATAAATTAGTAATTTGTAAAGGATAATAAAAAAAGCCCCTTCCGGGCCTTTCGAGTTCATTTTTCAGCAGAAATCTAAAGCTCGTTCGGGCCCTCGGGGAAAATACAGCAACAACAAAGTTTCAAAGCCTTATTTTTCATAAAAATATTATGTTGCTCTTGATAAAATTAAATTTTTCTTTGAGAAATATAACATAATGGCCGTGATTGATTGTCCATGACTCAAATCGCCCTTATCTATCATATGTAAAACTTTATTAATTGGAAAAAAGGCAGCGCTGCTAATACCCTCGTCCTGCTGCGTTGCTTTTGATGATGTTTCAATAAATTTAGCGTTATGCGCCAATAAAAAATGGTCAATTTGTGTAGTAACTCCTGGTTGAGTTTGTGTTGTACCCAACAATTCAAAGGACTGAAAGATAGCTCCAGCCTCTTCTTTCATTTCTTCCCTTGCCTGCAATTCAATTGAATTTCCTTTTTTTAATCCACCGCCCGGCAATTCCCACGAAATTATTTTGGTGCAATATCTGTGTTGTTTTACTAAAAGTATATCGCCTTTTTTATTTAGAGCTACTATAAATACCCCGTCGGGTATTTCTACAACTCCATATATTCCCTTTTTGCCAGACGGATTAATAATATCGTCTTCCCTAACCCTAATCCATGGATTTTTATAAACTATTTTGGATCCTAGCGTTTGCCACTTCATATTATTTTACTAGTTTAAAATCTATTAAAAATTATCTGGTCAAATTTTTGCCCCTTGTCACTTACTCCTTGTCACTTGTTGCTTGTCACTTACTCCTTGTCACTTACTTCAAACGGCACCTCCACAAAAAAAGTCGAGCCGCGACCTTCGCCCTTTGATTCCACCCAAAGCTTTCCATGAAGATCTTCAATCATTCTTTTTCCGACATGAAGCCCCAGTCCCGTTCCGCCGGTGTTAAGCCTGGTAATATCTTTCCCGCGAGAAAACTTGGAGAAAAGATAAGGTTTTTCTTCTTCCGGCACACCGATGCCGGTATCGGTAACCGCCACCCTGATTCCTTCTTTTTCCTTTGTAACTTTCAACTTAACTCCCCCCTTGGGTGTATATTTTATGGCGTTGTCCACCAAGTTAGAAACAATTTCCCTGATTTTCAATCGATCAGTCATGGCCTCTGTTAACGGTTTTTTGGGTAAAACAAAATCAAAATCCAGATTTCTTTCTTTTGCCCGAATAACAAAAGTGTCGTAAACTTCCTGACAAACATCTTCCATTTTCACTTTCTCAAATTTGTATTCCATTCGTCCGGATTCAATTCTGGAAAGACTTAAAAGATCTTCCACTAAATCAATCAGTCTTTCATTGCTTTGATAAACCTTATTGATAATGTCCTTCGGCTTTTCGTCAATTTTCCCGTATGAGCCCTCCAAAAGCAAAGAAATGAAACCTTTTATAGCCGTTAGCGGCGTTCGAAGCTGGTGGGAAGCAATGGAGATAAATTCTGATTTGGCGTTATCCAGAGTTCTGAGTTGGTCATTGGCCTGGGCTAGCTTGTCCGACATTTCTTGTAATTGTTCCTTTCTTTGGACTTCCAATCTGATGGATTTTATAAGTATCCAGCCGAAGCCAATAATTAAGGCCAGTGTAACGCCGGTTAAAATCCTATTGGTGTTGTTTTGGATAAAGAAAAATTGGGATCCGACAAGAATAATGAGAGACACTACTAGTGCCTGAGCCCCTATCAGTTTTATATTAAATGCCTTGTATCTGACAATAAGATACGCCAGAAAAGCCATAAAGACAGGCATGCCGAATAGTCCGTATTGAGTTATCTCCCAATTGGTTGTCAAATTACCGACAATATTTGTCCATGAAAAAGCTAAGAGGAAAAGTATTATTCCTACAGATAAATATAATATCTTTTTTCTAGATTCCTCAACTGATTGAATATAGCTTTTAATTAAAAAAGTTATAATGAAAACCGAAAAAATAATTTCAAAAAAATATAAATAGTATATCAAATTACCTTGAATAGGCTCACAACTAGCTATGTCAAAATATTCAACACTATATTTGCTAGAACCAAAAATAATTATTGGTAATAAAAATAGCGCTACTATTATTTTTTTCGTTAGCGATGCATCTTTTTGTTTGACAAAAACATATACAAAATATAGTGAATAGGCAAAAACTAATGCTTCAAATAAATAAATAAAAATCCAGGATAAAGATATCAATCTTCCATCATGAGACATCCATGTTATGATATCCAGCAAAGACCAGACAGAAAATAACAATGTAAGATAAAACAAAATTTTTGCAGAAATGTCCTGTCTATTTTTAAAAAAAACAAAGAAACCAACAAGCAGACCTATTACTACAGTTGGCACGTGGGAATAAAATAAAAGCTGAGGAACATCCACATAACAACTTTCAATATTCGTAAATAAATTATACGACATACTTTTTATTTTTTATTCCAAGGAGCCGGCTTCATTTGATAGCCTAGCTTCTTATTTTTTATTTTTTTATTAATCTTTTTTTTATTAATTTTTTCTTGTAGAAAATATTGAAAATAACCATTATAATTTTTTTGAAGCTTTGGTATTTCCCAATCGTCCTCTGTTATGAAACCCCTGCATTTTTTGGATCCGCATTTGCATTCCATCCTGAAATAAGAATTGCTGGTTTCAAACGGATTCATAACCATTGCATAATCGTAAAATATTTCTTCGTCTGATTTTATATCTCTCATAGCCACCATGAATATCTGTCCCTTAAATCCAGCATTCGGATTACAGCTATGATTTACAAAATGTTGAGGCATTAATTCTAAATCTGACGGCTTTGTAGGACCTATAAAAAAAATATCGGAAATTTCTATCGGCTTATCCGCCACCACTCCCCTTAAATTATTATCATCTTCTATTGTTAAAATATATCCTCCCATGACGATGAGAGTTTCTCCTTTGCTTATATTCTTTTTAGCAAAAACTCCTTTGCCATATTTCGCAGTTTCCCGCACTTCCAGCTTCGGATTCATCCATGAAAACATTCTTTTTTGATTCTTCTTTTTCATAAATTTATTATACCACACGACTAAAAAATGAAAAATGCTGATTAAATATTGTTTTTCTTCATACTATGAAATAGTAATTTTATACATAAAAAAAGCCGACTCTCACAAGTCGGGGCGGAGAAAAGGGGTCAAGTACCTTTTTTAGGTCGGAT
>JAKQLJ010000033.1 GCA_029567195.1 bacterium
AACTGTTGGTGCCGGAGTGGTTACTAAGATTGTAAAATAAGTTTATTCTTCGCGAGGTCCGGTTATGCCGGGCCTCTAATAGAGTAAATTTTACTCGCGTTAAAAAAGATAAATTAACCTCATTTAAAACTGATGCTCAAAAAGGAAGAAGAAGCAAAACCAAGAATTAGGATAAAAATCAAGGCTTATGACCATAAGATCATTGACCAATCAGCGCGTCAAATCGTGGAAACTGCCGAAAGAACTGGCGCTAGCATTACCGGACCGGTTCCTTTACCTACAGAAATAAGAAAAGTGACTGTAAATAAGTCTACCTTTATTTATAAAAATGCCAGGGAGCAGTATGAAATGAGAATCCACAAAAGACTTATTGACATCTGGAGTCCAACTCCTAAAACCATTGATAATCTGACCAATCTTGATTTGCCAGCCGGAGTGGATATTGAAATAAAAATGTAATATGTGAAAAAGCGCAATACGATGCGCATATGCGAATTCTAGTTAAAGTCCCGATAAGTCGGGATACTCAACTAGCCAGGGTGATGAAATTTCCGAATAATCGGAATTAACTGGCTTGAGGCTCAGTTTTTTTATTTTTATGCCAATAATACGAAATTTGTAGAAGATAACAATGAAAAAGTTTATACTCGGGAAAAAAATAGGAATGACTACCATATATGGTGACGATGGCGCTCAGAACGTTACGCTGGTTGAATGTGGAGCAAAGGTAAGCGGTATTAGAAAAAAAGAAGGAGATGGCTATAGCGCTGTCCAGTTAGAAATTAATAAAACTAAAAATAAATCCAAGAAAAAAGAATTTAGAGTAGAAGAATCAACTCTTGAAAAAGATGCCATACTGGACGTTTCCATCTTTGAAATAGGAGATGTTGTCAATGTCAGCGGAACAGGAAAGGCCAAGGGTTTTCAGGGAGGCGTGAAAAGACATGGGTTTAAAGGTTCTCCGGCATCACACGGACACAAGCATGATCTTCGAGCTCCCGGATCGATCGGAGCAGGATTTCCGGAACATGTGATAAAGGGAAAAAGAATGGCCGGAAGAATGGGAGGAAAACGAACTACCAGTAAGAATATTAAAGTTGTTTATATAGATAAAGAAAAAAATGTTTTAGGACTCAAGGGGTCAGTTCCTGGCATTCCGGGAGGAGTAATTGAAATTTATATCAGATAGAATTTTATGGCAAAAGCAAAATTGTTTAATCAGGAAGGAAAAGAAATCAAAGATATCACCCTGGCTGATTCTGTTTTTGGCTTGCCGGCCAATGATGATCTTGTCCATCAGGTAATGGTGGCCATATCGGGTAATAAAAGGCAGGTTCTGGCTCATACTAAAAATCGGGGAGAAAGAGCCGGATCAGGAATAAAACCCTGGAGGCAAAAAGGAACAGGACGAGCAAGAGTAGGATCGGTCAGAACTCCGGTTTGGAGAAAAGGAGGAGTAGTTTTTGGTCCTCGGAATGACCGTAATTTTTCCAGAAAGATAAACAAGAAAATGAACTCTCTGGCCATTGCCGTCACTTTAAGCGGAAAACTAAGAGACGGGGAATTGATGATAGTGGATAAATTGGAAACGAAGGAGAAAAAAACGAAAAAAATGGCAGAAATTCTGAAAAATCTCAAAATTAAAGGCAAAATACTGATGGCTTTTTCTGATTCAGAAAAGGATTTAAAAATGATTAGCAGAAATATTGAAAATGTTAATAATATTATGACCAGCCAATTGAATGTTTTAGATATGCTGAATAATAAGAATCTTCTGATGAGCCAGGAATCGGTAAAGTTTTTAGAAGAAAAATATAAGAAGGGTAAATAAAAAAACGGCATATGGTAAAAGATAATAAAAAATCAGAAAATAATTCCATAGCTTATAGAGTTTTAATGGAGCCTTGGATAACGGAAGCGGCTACAATGATGGTGGAGAACAATAAGTATGTTTTTAAAGTTGCTCCAAAAGCCACCAAGGGGGAAATAAAAAAGTCCATTGAAGATCTTTATGGAGTGAATGTTGCGGCGATCAATACAGTGAATATTCCCCGAAAGAAAAGAATAAGAGGACGAAGTTTAGGTTTTAAGTCGGGATTTAAGAAAGCTATTGTTACCCTAAAAGAAGGAGATAAAATTGATATTTTTGAGAAATAGTTATGGCTATTAAAATATACAAAAAAAATACGGCGGGAAGGAGAAACATGTCGATAGTAAAATCGGAAATGATTACGTCCCAAAATCCTGAAAAATCCTTATTGGCAAAAAAACCCAACAGAGCTGGCCGATCAGGGGGGAAAATTTCCGTTCGCCACAAGGGTGGCGGAAACAAGAGAAGATATAGAACTGTTGATTTTTTACAAGATAAGTTTGGCATTCCTGGAAGAGTAGTGGCAGTCGAAAGAGATCCTAACAGAAGCGCTTTTATCGCACTTATTAATTTTAAAGATGGAGAAAAGAGATATATTTTAGCCACTCAGGGGCTGAAAACAGGGAAAGAAATCATTACCAGAGAAGATGCGCCAATCAAAACTGGAAACAGGGCTAAGGTTAAGAATATTCCGATAGGAACTATAATTTCCAGTATAGAGCTTTTTCCGGGAAAGGGAGCTCAGGCAGCCAGAAGCGCTGGTTCCGGAGCGGTTCTTACGGCAGTCGATGAAAAGACAGCTCAGATAAAAATGTCTTCTGGCGAAATAAGATTGATTAGTAGCGAATGTTACGCTACCATTGGCCAAGTAAGCAATTTTGAACATAATTCATATACAGTTGGAAAAGCAGGAAGAAAAAGGCATATGGGAGTGCGACCGGGAGTAAGGGGTTCGGCTATGAATCCAGTGGATCATCCACATGGTGGTGGAGAAGGAAGACAGGGAATCGGACTTAAACACCCAAAAACTCCTTGGGGCAAGCCGGCTCTCGGCAAAAAAACAAGGAAAAAATACAAATACAGCAACAAGTTTATAATCAAGAGAAGACAGAAGAGAAAATAAAACACGTAACACGTAACGCATAGCACATAACATGATGATGCATTCATGTTATCCGCCTGTCAGTAGACAGTGCTGTAAAAAAAGGTATGACACGAAGTTTAAAAAAGGGCCTTTATGTAGATGAAAGGCTTATCCAAAAAATTAAAAATAAGAAGCCGGGAGACAGAGCTCCTATCAAGACTTGGTCAAGAGCTTCTGTTATTTCGCCAGAAATGATCGGGTTTACTTTCGCGGTGCACAATGGTAAAATTTTTGTTTCAGTGCTTGTTAATGAAGAAATGGTGGGACACAGGTTGGGAGAATTTTCTCCCACCAGGAAATTTACCCGGCACGGCGGAAAGATGCAGAAAGAGATAGAAATGGCGGCTAAACAAAAAGAGGTAGAGGCCTCAAAAGCGGCTAAGACTAGCCCGGCTAGTAAATAATGTTAATTTAGAGTTTTAAAATAATGAAAGTAACAGCTCGACTCAACAACATAAGAATAGCGCCCAGAAAGACTAAATTAGTAGCCGATCTTATTCGCGGCTTGGATATTCCAGAGGCGGTAAATCAGCTGGACACAACGGTAAAGAAAACCAGCCCAGCTATGAAAAAGCTTCTCTTGAGCGCTGTGGCTAATGCGGAAAATAATTTCGGTCTGGATAAGGATAACTTGTATGTTTATGAAGTGATAGTGGGAGCTGGTCCGACTCTCAAGCGTTGGATGCCTAAAGCTTTCGGACGGGCAGGAGAAATTCTTAAAAGAACATCAAAAATTAAATTAGTTCTGGAAGAAAGAGTAGAAGGAAAAGGCAGAAAAACCAAAGAACAAATGGAAAAGGAAAAGAAAGCCAGAATGGAAGAAAGAAGAAAGAAAGAAAAGGAAATGGCCAAGGAAGACGCGGAGGAGAAAAAAGAATTGCCCAAAAATATGGCAGAAAAAGATAAAGATATGGAAAAAGGCAAAAAAGAAGCAGTTAAAAAGGGCTGGACCAATAAAATTTTCAGAAGAAAGTCAATGTAATTAAAAGGTTTAAGAAAAAAGTAAAATAGGAATATAGTTGTAAATTTTATTTTAGCAAAAGCGATTATGGGACACAAAGTTAACCCAGTAGGACTTCGAATAGGAATTACGCAAAATTGGAAGTCCAAATGGTTTAGTAAAAAAGAATACAGGGAGAATCTTAAGCAGGATATTGAAATCCGAAATTGGATAATGAAAAAATGGAAGAATGCGTCCATTGCTGAAGTGGAAATCGAAAGATCGGCTGCGGCTATTCGGATTATTATCAAGACTGCCAGGCCCGGAGTTTTAATCGGAAGAGGCGGTAGCGGGATTGAAGATATGAAAAATTTTATCCAGACGAGCTTTTTCAAGGGAGATAAGAAAGCCAATTTAAAATTAGAAGTTCAAGAGATAAAGAATTTTGAAGAAAGTGCTCAGATAGTAGCTCAGAACATTGTGGAACAACTGGAAAAAAGAATGCCTTTCAGAAGAGCGATGAAATCGATGCTTGATCAGGTTATGAAGAATAATAATATCAAGGGAGTAAAAATCGAGATGGCGGGAAGATTAGGCGGAGCAGAAATGTCCAGAAGAGAATGGTCGTCCAAAGGAACCCTTCCTCTTCATACCTTCAGAGCTAACATTGATTTTGCCCGAGCGACTGCTTTTACCACTTATGGAACATTGGGAGTAAAGGTATGGCTGTATAAAGGAGAGGTGTTTAACAAAGCTAAAAAATAGTAGGATAATTGATAATTTAAAGATAAATAGTGCGAATCGATGCGTGATAATAATTTTGCCAGCCTACCGGCAGGCAGGTAGTCGCTCGCGTCGCTCGCAGAGAAAAATTGCATGTTAATGCCAAAGAAAGTAAAACATAGAAAAATCCAAAGAGGCGGAGCTATCCGCGGTAAGGCTGGTCGTGGTGATCAAATCAGTTTCGGAAGCTATGGTTTGAAGGCTTTGGATTGCAGTCTGATTTCTGCTAGGCAAATTGAAGCGGCCAGACGAGCTATGACCAGATATATCCAACGAGGAGGAAAAATCTGGATAAGAATTTTCCCGGACAAGCCGATGACTAAAAAGGGAGACGAAACCCCGATGGGAAAAGGAAAGGGAGCTGTCGATCATTTTGTGGCTGTGGTGAAAGCGGGCAAGGTTTTATTTGAAATGGACGGAGTGAAAAAGGAAATAGCCAAAGAAGCCATGAGATTGGCTGCTTATAAGCTTAACGTAAAGACCAAATTTGTTTCTAAAGAAGAAGAATAATCAAGATTATAAACGCATGAAAATTAAGGAATTAAGAGAAAAAGGAATAGCAGAGCTCAGGAAGCTTTTAGCTGAAAAGCGAGAAAACACCCGAAAGGTTCGTTTTGACGTTGCTTCCAAGCAAGTTAAAAACAATAGAGAATTGAGAAACGATAAAAAAGACATAGCAAGAATTTTAACTCTAATCAATGAGAAACAAGATGGAAAACAAGGAAATTAAAAATAAGATTTTGGCCAGAAAAAAAGGCCGGGTAGTCAGCGATAAATCTGACAAGACTATCGTAGTTTCAGTCACTGAATTCAAGACGCACCCAAAATATAAAAAAAAGTATAAATCTACCAAGAGATATAAGGTTCATGACGGGGAGAATAAATACAAAACGGGAGATGTGGTAGAAATTGTTCCAACAAGGCCAATAAGCAAAGATAAATATTATAAAGTAGTGTAAGTCGCATTTTAAGAGACAAATTAAATTAATAGATAAAAATCGGCATGATACAAGCAGAATCAAAACTAAAAGTAGCAGACAACACCGGTGCGAAAGTAATCGAATGTTTTAAGGTTCTTGGCGGAACCAGAAGGAGATATGCCGGCATTGGCGATATTGTTGTAGCCTCAGTCAAATCAGCCGAACCCAGAGGTTCTGTTAAAAAAGGAGACAAAGTGAGAGCGGTTATTGTGAGACAAAGAAAGGAATTTAGAAGAAAAGACGGATCATATATTAGGTTTGATGAAAATGCCGCCGTAATTTTAGAAGGAAAAGATCCGAAGGGCACCAGAATTTTTGGGCCGATTGCCAGAGAAATAAGGGATCGGGGATATAATAAAATCATATCTTTAGCGCCGGAAGTCCTGTAAAATTAGTTCTAAGTGAATGAATTTTAATAAACAAAATGAAGATTAAAAAGAACGACATCGTAAAAATGCTAGCAGGGAAAGATCGCGGGAAGACCGGGAAGGTTCTTAGTGTTTTTTCTGAAGAGGGAAAAGTGGTAGTGGAAAATTTAAATATTGTTAAAAAGCATAATCGTCCAAAAAGGGAAGGAGAAAAAGGACAGAGAGTAGAAGTGCCGAGAAGAATAACCGTTTCTAATGTAATGCTGGTTTGCCCTAAATGTGGAAAAACTACCAGAGTAGGATATGAGAAGAGTGGAAATGGTAAAATGAGAATTTGCAAAAAATGTAAATCAGAAGTTTAAATTTCAAAGAGAAAAAACATGACTAGTATTCAAGAAAAATATAATAAGGAAGTTATTTCCCAAATGAAAGAAAAATTTGGGTTTAAAAATAATTTGGAAGTGCCTAAAATTACCAAGGTGGTGATTAATGCCGGAATAGGAAAATTTATTAAAGATGGCAATGTCGTGAAAGATATCGCCGAAAGTCTGGCTGTAATTGCCGGGCAAAAGCCGGTTATGACCAAATCCAAACAATCAATAGCCGGATTTAAAATCAGGGAAGGATTGGAAATCGGGGCTAAGGTTACCCTTAGGGGTCCTCGGATGTGGGATTTCATTGAAAGATTGGTAGGCACAGCTCTTCCTCGCGTTCGAGATTTTAGAGGCATAAAAGAATCGGCTGTGGACAAGAGCGGAAATTTGAATATTGGCATAAAAGAACATTTGATTTTTCCGGAAATTTTGCCGGAACAAGTAAAAAACGTTTTCAGTCTTCAGGTTAATGTAGTGACTAACGCCAGGACGCAAGAAAGAGGAATGAGTTTATTTAGATTAATGGGATTTCCAATAGAGAATAAAGAATAAACAGAAGTTTAATTAAAAAATTGGTGCGGGATGCTCTTATCAGTAGCTACTCGCCCCGCTCGTAGACAAATATGGCAAAGAAATCAGTAGAAGCGAGAGCAAGAAAAAAACCTAAATTTTCGACCAGAATCGTTCGAAGATGTTGGCGATGCGGAAGAAAACATGGTTATCTTCGAAGTTTCAATATTTGTCGGATTTGCTTCAGAGAATTGGCCAGTACCGGACAACTTCCTGGAGTAAAAAAGGCTAGCTGGTAAAGATAATTTATTAAAGGTAATTTTTCGATTAATCAAGGTTATATTTAGGGAATAAAAAGATTATGGATACAATAGCTCAAATGCTAACTAAAATCAGAAATGCTCAAATGGCCGGGCACAAAGAAGTAGAAATTAATGCTTCTAGGTTAAAGCTGGCTATTGCCCGGATTTTAGAAAAGGAAGGTTTTGTGGAGTCTGTTTCCAAAGAAAAGAATGATAATTTCGAAATTATTAAAATTGGCCTTAAGTATTATCAGGTTTCTAATACGAGAAAGACGCCTGCGATAAAAGGAATTCAGCGAGTCAGTAAAGAAGGACAGAGAATATATTTGAAAAAAAAGGAAATAAAAAATGTTAAAAATAAATTCGGAATAGCCATAATATCCACTTCTCGCGGGGTAATGACAGGGGAAGAATCGAGAAAACTGGGACTTGGCGGGGAATATATTTGTGAAGTTTGGTAGCAACTGCGAATTTTAGAACAAATAGAACGTGATCATGCATAAATTATTCATAGATTTAAATCGGTTATAAAAATATGTCAAAAATAGGAAAAAAACCAATAGCAATTCCAGACGGAGTGGAAGTCAAAACGGAAGGAAGCAGACTGGAAGCCAAGGGCCCAAAAGGATCCCTTAGTTTGGATATTCATAAGAAGTCAAAAATAGAGATAAAAGACAAAGAAATTATTGTAAAAAAAGCGGTTGAAAATGATGAAAGCAAGGAAGCTATGGCCGTCTGGGGATTGACCAGATCTCTGGTTAATAATATTATTATCGGAGTAAAAGAGGGATATGAGAAAAAATTGGAACTTCAGGGGGTAGGTTTCCGTATGTCTGTTCAAGGCAAGAAAATAGTAATGGCTTTGGGCTTTTCTCATCCGGTAGAAGTAACGGTTCCAGAGGGACTGGAAGCCAAGATAGAAGAAAACAACGTGCTTTCCATTTCCGGAATAGACAAACAAAAAGTCGGACAATTTGCAGCAGAAATACGATCGCTCAAAAAAGTCGAGCCATATAAAGGAAAAGGATTCAGATATTTAGGCGAAAAGGTAAGAAGGAAAGTTGGTAAAAAAGCGGGAACAGCCAAATAATTAATTAATTCGTAACTCATAGCATATACATATACGAACCTAATTGCTTTATGTTTTATGCTCCATGTTTCATGAATGCAAGCAGAAACAATTTGAGGCTACAAAGAAAGAAGCGAATAAGAGCGAAAGTTTTTGGCAGTGAAAAAAAACCGAGACTTTGCGTTTTTAAGAGCCTAAAAAGATTAGAAGTGCAGATTATAAACGATGATAACGGGAAAACCATTCTTCATTTGGATACGATTAAAATCAAAGCTAAGAATGATGCGGAAGGAGCAAGAAAACTGGGAAATAAGATTGCCGCAGCTTGTTTGGAAAAGAAAATTGAAGAAATAGTTTTTGATAGGGCCGGATATAAATATCATGGCAAGGTAAAATCACTGGCTGACGGAGCCAGGGAAGGCGGATTAAAATTTTAAGTAAAAAGTAAGATTAAAAAGTAAAAAGCGGGTAAATTCAAAAACTTTTTACATTCTACTTTAAGCGAAGCAACTATGGCACGAGACAACAAAAGATTTAGAGGAAAAAGAGAGAAACCTGAATTTGATCAGAAACTTTTGGATTTGGCGAGAGTTACCCGCGTAGTTAAGGGTGGTCGTCGTTTTAGGTTTAGGGCTTCTTTAGTTATTGGCAACAGAAAAGGCAGAGTAGGCGTAGGCGTAGGAAAAGGAGCGGACGTGTCAGATGCCATAAAAAAGGCTTTTGATGATGCCAAAAAAAATATGATTAATGTGACCATCAAAAAAAATACCATCGCTCATGACATTTTTTATAAAAAAGGTAGCGCTAGAATAATTCTAAAACCAGCGCCGGAAGGAAGAGGCATCGTAGCTGGAGGCGCAGTGCGGGCAGTGGTGGAATTTTCCGGCATCAAAGACATTGTTTCAAAATCATTGGGTACATCCAACAAGCTTAATGTAGCCAGAGCTACAGCGGAAGCCCTGTCAACTTTGGCGCATTCGAGAACTCGAGGAGAGAGATTGGGCAAGGCAAAAGAAGAATAATTTTTATAAAAAGCTATGCAAATAAACAGCTTACAACTTAAGAATAAGAGGAAGAAAAGAAAGACCATCGGACGAGGCGGCAAAAAAGGAACGTATTCCGGAAAAGGAATGAAGGGACAAAAGGCTCGAAGCGGAGTTTCTATCAATCCTCTCTTTGAAGGTGGAAGATCCACTCTTATCGATCATATGAAGAAAAAAAGAGGATTTAAATCTTCAAGACCCAAAAAGACGATTGTTGATCTTTCTCGTTTGGATAAAAAATTCAAAGACGGAGAAACAATTAATGCCGAATCTTTGATAAAAGCCAAATTAATTGATAAGATAGAAGCAAAGAACGGAGTGAAAATTATTGGCAATGGAAAAATAAAAAACAAATTTATTGTTGGGAATGAAATTCTTTTGAGCGCTTCTTCCAAAGAAGCCATAGAAAAAGCTGGTGGAAAAATTGCCAGGGAGCAAAAATCAGCAGACAAGAAATAGCAATAAAAAATTTGTTCCATATTTTTCCGTTTGCTAATCATTGATCGCCGTTCGTTGGAAATATGAAAGAAAAATTAATCCAAATCTTCAAAATAAAGGAGTTAAGAAATAAAATCTTTTTTATTTTAATTCTTCTGGTAGTTTTCAGACTGGCAGCTAATATTCCCGTCCCCGGAGTAGATCAGGAACGGTTGAGGCTTTTTTTCCAAAATAATCAATTTTTTGGTCTACTTAACCTTTTTTCCGGACAGGGTCTTTCCAGCATCTCTATTGTAATGCTTGGAGTCGGTCCTTACATCACTTCTTCCATTATCATGCAGCTTCTTACTATGATTATTCCGAAGCTGGAGCAAATTTATAAGGAAGAAGGGGAGGCTGGCAGACAGAAATTCAATCAATGGACCAGATGGCTGACCGTTCCTTTGGCTGCCCTTCAAACTTTTGCTATGATTTCCCTTCTCAAATCCCAGGGGATCTTAGGAATGGTAGGCGCTTTTGAGATTATGACTATAACCGTAGTCGCCGTAGCAGGAACAATTTTTTTGATGTGGCTAGGAGAGCTTATTACAGAAAAAGGCATTGGCAACGGTGTTTCTTTGCTTATCTTTGCCGGAATTGTGGCCGGACTTCCGTCAGCTATTTCTCAAATTATGGCCACTTGGGATCCTTCAAAACTTTTCACTTACTTTATATTTTTAATCGTTATTATTGCGTCAATCGGGGCGGTGGTGTTTATGACGGAGGGACAAAGGAATATCCCTGTATCTTACGCTAAAAGGATAAGGGGCAACAAAATGTATGGAGGCACCAGTTCCCACTTGCCTTTGCGCATAAACCAAGCTGGAGTTATACCTATCATTTTTGCTATGTCTATTATGCTTTTTCCGGGAATGATTGCCGGGTTTTTATCCAGTGCGTCCAATCCAACAGTGGCTAATCTTGCCCGTTCTATGGGAAATTTATTTCAAAATCAGATTTTTTATGGTTTGCTCTACTTTATTTTAGTGGTAGCTTTTACTTATTTTTACACATCGGTGGTTTTCGATCCCAACAAAATTTCCGAAAGTCTTCAAAAAAACGGAGGCTATGTTCCTGGGATACGGCCGGGGAAAAACACAGCGGATTATCTTTATCGGATAATGAATCGCATTACTCTTTCTGGTGCTCTTTTTTTGGGTCTTATCGCCGTTTTACCTTTCATTGTCCAGGGATTTACCAGTATTGGTTCAGTTTCGGTTGGCGGAACAGGGCTTTTGATCGTTGTTTCGGTTGTTATTGAAACAATGAAACAGATCGAAGGCCAGCTTATTATGAGAGACTATGAAGGTTTCTAGCCATATAACATAAAATATAGAATATGAAATAACATAAAAATTTCATATTTTATATCCCATGTTTCATGAATCTGGTCATTTTGGGTCCTCAAGGATGTGGCAAGGGGACTCAGGCAGAAATGCTTGCCGAGAAATTTAATATTGAACATATTGATATGGGCAACTTCTTAAGGGAAGTGGCCAAAATGGATACACCCTTGGGGAGAGAAGTTTTTGATATCCAAAATGTTACCAAGACTTTGGTTCCCTCCCGGATTTTAAGGGAGGTTTTGCATTTTAAGCTGGCTGATATGCCGCAAGAGAAGGGAATAGTGTTTGACGGAGTGCCAAGAACCATGGACCAGGCTAAATATTTCGAAGAAGCACTTTTGGAATTTGGTAGAAAGCTTACCAAGCTTGTTTATATAAAATTATCTGAAGAGGAATCAATAGGCAGGATTTCCAAAAGAAGGGAATGCCAAAGCTGCCGCAAAAGGTTTATTATAGGAAAAGATATAAAAGAAAATGAAAAAACGTGTTTTTGCGGGGGAAAAATAACTCAGAGAATCGATGACACTCCAGAAGGAATTAAAAAAAGATTAAAAGTTTTTGAAGAGGAGACTGTTCCGGTCATCAATTACTTCGATAAAAAAGGATTGGTAATGGAAATAAATGGAAACAAATCGCCAAAAGAAGTATTTGAAGAAGTTTTAAAGAAGCTAAAAAGCGTAATTTAAATATGATTATTAGAAAAACTCCGGCAGAAATAGGAACAATGAAAAAAGGCGGCCATATTCTGGCGGAAATTATGGAAGAGTTGGGAAAGATGATTATCCCAGGTCAGAATACGCATGAAATTGATGAGCGGGCTAGAGCGCTCATTTTTGATATCGGGGGCATACCTATTTTCGAAGGCTATGGCGGTCCGGAAAATCCTTATCCGGGAGCAGTTTGTGTTTCTATAAACCAGGAAATTGTTCATGGCATCCCGAGGCGGGACAGGATTTTAAAAGAAGGAGATATTGTAAAATTGGATATTGGCATGAAATATGAAGATTTAATAACTGATATGGCCAGGACCTTTTCTTGCGGAAAAGTGGCACCCAACGCTCATAAATTAATGAAAGTTACAAAGGAAAGTCTGGAAAAAGGACTGAAAAAAATAAAAGCAGGGGTGAATCTTAGCGAATATTCAGTGGCAGTTGACAGCTATGTGAGATCTTTTGGTTTTTCAACAGTCAGAGAATTAGTTGGTCATGGAGTAGGCAGAGAACTTCATGAAGATCCGCAGATTCCTAATTATAAGAACGGCGGAAAAGATGTAATTTTAAAAGAAGGAATGACCCTGGCGCTTGAACCGATGATAAATGAAGGAAAGCCAGATATAAAATTGGAAAAGGACGGTTGGACTTATGCGACAAAAGACGGAAAATTAAGCGCTCATTTTGAGGACACGGTTGTGGTTACAAAAGGCGGATGTGAAATTTTGACAAGGAAATAAAAAAAGCCAGGAGGCTACCAAGGTAGGCTCTGGCTTTAACAATCTGGGCTTTGAATGAGTAAGCGACTGAAATGTTTCTTACATCAGTTTCCTCAGAAGTTTTTCCTCCTCTTTCCATGACTGTCCTTTAGACATTGCATAAGGGATAGCCGTCTGTGGAAATGCATACTGACTCCAATCCGAAGGCAGATAAAACCCCTTTCGTTTTTTCGGGAAGAGAATGATTATCAATGGCCAGAAAATGGCAATGACGGCCGCAATGAAGGGTGCGACCTTGAGATAAGTCGGCCAATCCTTCGTGGCTCCAGAGGTTATCATTTGACTTCCCAGCCACAAAAAGAACACGCCGACAGTCATGAATAGGTAAATTAGCAAAGAACCACTTTTCTTCATCATTTCCTCCTGATTTTGTTTATTTTTGGCCAGTACGATCTTCTCTCATGTAGTTTTTAACTTTATCACAATTCAATTAAAAAGTCAATGACGTATCAAAAAGAACCTAAAATAAGCCACTATTTGGGCATAGATTATGGTCGGGCAAAAATCGGACTGGCCTTGGCAGACACTGA
Source organism: bacterium (assembly GCA_029567195.1). Classification (GTDB taxonomy): domain Bacteria; phylum Patescibacteriota; class Minisyncoccia; order Moranbacterales; family UBA2206; genus JAKQLJ01. The sequence goes on from JAKQLJ010000033.1 coordinate 13,226, forward strand.
AACAAAAATCGCTTTTGTTTATGGAACGCTGGATAATAATAAGGAATTATTTCAAAATTTGGTAGAAATAATACGAAAAGAAGATGTCATAAAGGTTATAGTGGGCGTTCCTTCTTATATAAATCGGGAAGAAACGGAATATCCGTCCGAGGATTTTGGCTATACGCTTAAAAGTCTGATTCCGGACGTTGAACTGGAATTTGCCAATGAAATGTTTACTACCAAAATGGCCGAGGCTAATTTAATAGAAAAAAGGATAAAGGGGATAAAGAAACATGATGACGAGGAGGCGGCTAGAATAATCTTGCAGAGTTGGTTGGATATAAGTGACAAAGAACAAGTAACAAGTGACAAGGAATAAGTAACAAGTGACAAGGAATAAGCAACAAGTGACAAGTGATAGTGATAATTATGACCGGTATTCACTGGTTGTTTATTTTGTGATATAATCAAAAAAGATAATAATTTAAATTTTGGGGAAAATAAAATGGAAACAAGGCCATATCTTTCGGTTATCATCCCTTCCTACAAGGAAGGAAAAAGAATAGGAGAAAATCTGGTGGAAATTGAAAAATATTTGAGTTCCAAGGATTATACCTACGAAGTTTTAGTGGTCGTAGACGGTTCGCCAGACAATACAGCTGAAGTAGCGAGAAGTTTTTCATCGCAGGTAAAAAATTTAAGAGTGATAGCTAATCCGGAAAATCACGGCAAGGGTTATGTGGTGAGACAAGGGCTTTTGGAAGCCAATGGGGAATACAGATTATTTTTGGACGCCGACGGTTCAACTTCCATTACTCATCTGGACTCATTTTTTCCAGAATTTAAAAACGGGTTTGATTTGGTCATCGGTTCTCGAGATATTGCCGGCGCTTTTGTTCAGGTCCATCAGCCAAAATACAGGGAAATCATGGGAGATATGGGCAATTGGCTCATTCGGATAGTTCTGGGATTGTGGAGATATCCAGACACCCAGTGCGGGTTTAAAATGTTGAATGCAAAAGCGGCAGAAGAGATAGCCAAAAGAATGGTGGTGGACAGATTTGGCTTTGATTTTGAATTGATTATTTTAGCAAAAAAATTGGGATTTAAAATCAAGCAAATGCCTGTCAGATGGCTGAATGAAGAAGGATCAACAGTCAGTTTGACAGGACCTAACGGTTTTATTCAAGTACTTATCGATTTGTTTAAGACCAGACTTCGGCTTTGGGGAGGGAAATATCATTTGAAAAAATAGGATCAAATTTAATAGGGCAAAAAATGGAGGAAAACAAACAAAAACAAAAAAATAAACCATCAGAACTTAGACAAGATATAGTTACAGGAGATTGGGTAGTGATTGCTACAGGCAGGGCAAAGCGTCCGGAGGATTTCGCTGTTCATAAAAGCGAAGGAATTGAAGAAGACAGCGGAAAGAAATGCTTTTTCTGCTATCCGGAAGAAACCGGACAGGAAAAAGACACTTTGATATATCAGACATCTGATGGTGATTGGAGTTTACGTGTCATACCAAATAAATTTCCTGCTTTCACTCGGCCTTCCGGCAAAGCTATAAAACATCAAGAAGAGGGCCCGTATTTTTGGATGGAAAGCATCGGTTATCATGAAATAATAATAACCAGAGATCACAGAAAACAAATTGCCCAGATGGACAAATACACGGTAGCGGAGGTGATTGACGCTTATCAAGAAAGGTATCTGGATTTAATGAATAAAAAAAGTGTTAATTATATAGAGATCTTTCATAATCACGGAAAAGAAGCGGGAGCATCCATCTCTCATCCGCATTCTCAATTGGTAGCTATTCCGGTCATTTCTCCTTACATAAAAAGCGAGTTAGACGGGGCGGAAAAATATTGGCGAGGAAACAAACATTGCGTTTATTGCGCGATGGCGGAATGGGAAGCAGAAAAGAAAACAAGGGTGATTTTTGAAAATGATGAGTTTATCGCTTTTTGCCCGTTTGCCTCAAGGGCTGCTTTTGAAGTATGGGTAATGCCTAAAAAGCACAAGCCTTATTTTGAAAGAACTTCGGTAAATTCTCGGATAAAATTAGCAGAAACCCTGCAGATTTCGATAAGGAAAATTTATAAAGCACTTGATAATCCTCCTTATAATTTTTACATTCACACCGCTCCTTGCGATGGAAAAGATTATCCTCATTATCATTGGCACATAGAAATTCTTCCTCGCACTTCCATCTGGGCGGGATTTGAACTTTCGACGGGAGTGGAGGTTTCCACTATTATTCCTGAAGAAGCGGCCGGATTTTTGAAAGATCAGTAAGGCGTTTGATATGAAAAGCGAGATTTTTAATTAAATCGAATAAAATAAAACTGGATGATTGCAAAAATTATTGAGATTCTGGCCGGATTTATTATTGCTGGAATATCTATGCTGGGCTATGCAGGAGTGGCTCTTATGATGGCTATTGAATCGGCTTGCATTCCACTACCTTCGGAAATTATTATGCCTTTTTCCGGATATCTTGTAACCAAGGGCGAGTTTACACTTCTTGGCGTGACTCTGGCCGGAGGCATCGGTTGTGTTATCGGGTCGGTCTTGGCTTATTGGGTAGGAATTTGGGGCGGTCGTCCTTTTGTTCTTAAATACGGTAAATATTTTTTAGTGACGGAACATGATCTTAATATTGCCGACAGGTTTTTTAATAAATACGGCAATACGGCGGTCTTTTTCTCCAGAATGCTTCCGGTAGTCCGGACATTTATTTCTCTTCCGGCTGGAATTTCCAGAATGGATTTTAGGAAATTTATCATTTACACTTTTGCCGGTTCTCTTCCTTGGTGCTGGCTTTTGGCATACTTGGGAAAAAAGCTGGGAGACAATTGGAATACGCTGGGAGTATATTTTCATAAGTTTGATTTGGCTATCGGAATTGTAATTTTAATCGGAGTTGTTTGGTTTGTCCGAAGGCATATAAATATTAAAAGGAATAATTGTTCAGTTTCTAATTCTTCGCTCGAATAAAGAAAAATATGGGAAAAATGGTTATTGGCAATCTGAAAATGAACATCCTGTCTGTTTCGGAAAGGGAACAGTATATAAGTAATTTAAAAAAAGAATTAGGCAAAAAAGAATTTTCCAAAACGGAAATTGTAGTTTGCCCTCCTTTTGTGCATCTGGAAAGTTTTGGAAAAAATATCGGTCAAAAAGTGAAACTGGGGGCGCAAAATATGTTTCCCCAAAGAGAAGGATCGTTTACGGGAGAAATTTCACCGGCGATGCTCAAAAATATTGGTTGCGAATATGTAATTTTGGGGCACAGCGAAAGAAGAAAATATTTTGATGAAACTGACAAGGAGATTAATTTAAAAGTGGTGGAAGCTTTAAAAATCGGGCTAAAGCCGGTCGTTTGCGTAGGAGAAACGAAAGCGGAGAAAGAGGCTAATCAGATTTTAAGAGTATTAACCAAGCAAATTAAAGAAGTGCTGGCAGGAATCAGCAGAACGAAAGCCGAACAAATTACCATTGCTTATGAACCAGTTTGGGCTGTCGGAACCGATATTGTTCCCACTAGCAACGAGATAATGGAGGCGAAATTGCTTATCAAAAAAATATTGATTTCAATTTTTGACAAAAAATACGCCGGAATGACAAAAATTCTTTATGGCGGGTCGGTAAATTCTAAGACTGTCCTGGAAGTATGCGTTGATCCGGCTATGGACGGCGTGCTAATCGGCCGAGAATCGCTCATTCCTTATGAATTTGTAAAAATAGCAGAGATAATTAATAACTAGTATTTAGTATCTTGTAGCTGGCATAAACGGATAAAAACGGCTGGCTGCCAAATATTAAATATAGGATACTGAAAATGATTACCAACGTAAAAGATATTTTAGCCAAAGCTAAAGAGGGAGGATATGCCGTTGGCGCTTTTAATACGGTGAATCTGGAGACAACAAGAGCCATTGTGGAAGCGGCCCAGGAAATGCGATCGCCGATTATTATTCAAATTACCGAGAAAACTATGGAATATGCCGGCGGAAGGCTCATTTATCACCTGATTAAGAATGATGTTGAGTTTTATGCGCCAGAAATTCCGGTTGGCATTCATCTTGATCATGGTAAAAGTTTTGAAATTATCCAGCGGGCGGTGGCGATTGGCCTTCCTTCAGTTATGTATGATGGATCAAGAAAAAAATATGCCGATAATCTGGAAATTACCAAGAAAGTGGTAGATTTTTGCCACGAAAAGGGAGTATGTGTTCAAGGAGAATTGGGCAGTGTTCCATATTTGGGAGAAATTGAATCAGGAGAAGTGGACTGGGAAAAATATATGACTGATCCGGGCCAAGCTGCCAGTTTCGTCAAAGAAACAGGCATAGACGCTTTGGCGGTGGCAATTGGCAATGCCCATGACTTTTTCAAAGAAAAAGACGTGCCTGATTATGCAAGACTGGATATGATACATAAAAATTGCAATGTTCCTCTTATCCTTCATGGAGCATCTGATTGGGAAAATGGAAGAGTGGCGGAGGTTATAAAAAGAGGCGTTTGTTGTTTTAATGTTGATACGGCTACCCGCTTGGCTTTTATAAATAATCTTATTAATTCAGTGAGAAACCAAGGTAATGTTTCTTTTGATATTCGAAAACTGCTGGGGGAAGCCAGAGAGGCTGTCCGAGATGTGGTAAAAAAGAAAATAAAAATTTTTGGCAGTGACGGCAAAATTTAACCGCCAATAATGGTATATATGCAAAGTACAGAAAAAATACTCTTGGAATTTGATCCAGAAACAAAGAATTTGTTGCCGGCGCTAAAGAAAGTTAGCGCTGTTTTTGGTTATGTTTCTCAGGGTGATGCAGAAAAAATAGCTGATTATTTCAACTTGCCGCTTTCCCGAGTTTATGAAACAGCCAGTTTTTATGACGAGATAAAATTAAAAAAGGAGCCGGCTTTGGTTATTCAAGTTTGTTCCGGAACCCATTGCGCCCTTAATGATTCTTTCAGGATAATTTCGGAAATAGAAAACGCATTAAAAATAAAAGCCGGGGATGATTTTAATCCCAAAGTGAAACTGGAGATAATAAGTTGTCTCGGGCAATGCGGAGAAGGGCCGATTGTGATAGTAAATGGAAAAATTTTTACAAACGTTACTGCCAGCGGAATACACGAAATTTTAGAAGGGTGGATTTAAAATAAATTTTTTTAAATGAACATTAAAGACAATCTAAAAATAATTACTGAACACTGGGGCAAAATAAATCCTTTGAAAATAAGGGATTATATTGATGTTGGCGGATATGAAGCCATCCGAAAATTCATCGAGAAAATGAAGCCGGAAGAGGCCATAGAGGAGATCAAAAAATCAGGGCTGGTTGGTAGAGGCGGAGCCGGTTTTTCAACCGGGGAAAAATGGGAAGCGGTCAAAAAAAATAAGGGAGAAAAATATTTTATTTGCAATTTGGATGAGTCAGAGCCGGGAACATATAAAGATCGGGCGATTGTTGATAACAATCCTCATTTGCTTTTGGAAGGGATTATAATTTCCGCTTTGGCTATTGACGCTAAAAAAGCCTACATATACATAAACGGCCGCTATATAAAACAAAGAGAAATATTGGAAAAAGCTGTCCTGGAAGCAGCAAGTAATAAATTTATAGGAAAGGGAATAATCAATTCCCATTATGACCTAGAGATTGAAATTTTTTCCGGCGCCGGGGCTTATATTTGTGGCGAAGAAACAGCACTCATAAATTCTATTGAAGGCAAGAGAGGAGAGCCAAAGTTTCGCCCGCCCTATCCAACGGAAACAGGACTTTGGGGAAAACCGACACTGGTTAATAATGCCGAGACTGTTTCTAATATTCCTTGGATAATAATTAACGGGGGAAAAAAATACAGTGAAATCGGTTCTGCTGTTTCTCCAGGAACAAAACTTTATGTTTTGGGCGGGGCGGTAAGGAACAGCGGCGTTTTCGAAGGTCCAACCGGGATGACAATTGGGGCAGTGATTGATAAATTGGGCGGAGGGCTCAAAAAAGGAAAAGAGCTTTGGTTCTCCCAAATTGGCGGATCATCCGGAAGATTGGTGCTGGAGAATGAATTAGATAACAGCTTAACTTTTAACAAAAAATCAGAAATTCCCCTAGGTTCCGGAGCGGTTTTTGTTTTCGACAAACATTCTGACATTTATGATTTCCTATTGTCTATTGCCGGTTTTTTTCGGCGCGAATCCTGTGGAAAGTGCGTTCCTTGCCGGGAGGGGACATTCCGGCTATATGAAATAACGGAGAGAATGAAAGATGGAGAAATTTCCGAGCGGGATAAAGAAGCGATCAAAGATATTTTATGGACGCTGAACAATACCACCTTTTGTCCGTTTGGTAAATTTGCGGCTGTCGCTTTCCTGGATGCCGTGGAAAAATTAAAAATATTGGATTTATAAAAAATTACCGGATAAATTATGGAGATAAAAATTAATGGGAAAAAATATAAAGCGAATGAAGGGGATGTGATTCTCGATGTTTGCCGGCGGGAGGGGATACGAATTCCCACTCTTTGTAATTTTCCATTTGAGGAAGGAGAATTCAAAAAAGAAACAATTTGCCGATTGTGCTTGGTGGAGGTCAATTTAACTGATAAATTAGTGCCATCCTGTGCTTTTCCGGTATGTTCCAGTCTTGAAGTGACAACGGAAAGCGAAAAAATAAAGAAAGCGCGGGAAATTAATATGGAATTGCTTTGGTCGGATCATGCCGGAAAATGCGTCAAATGCAAAAAAAACAGGATGTGCGAACTGCAGTCACTGGCTGAAGAGTATAAAATTGACAATTTTCATTTCATCCCAAGAAAAGAGGATTTAACGAATACTGAAGAATTAGATTTATTGAAAGATAATAAAACAAGAGTAGTAGTAGAAGAGGAAAACCCGGCTATCTGCCGGACGACAGAATTTTGCATCGAGTGCCGCAGGTGCATCAATGTCTGTCCGGAGAGAAAATTTGGATTTAATCATCGTGCCGGAGATGTGATTGTCGGAACGCCATATGAAAAAGTGTTGGAATGCAGTTTTTGCGGAGAATGTGTGCGAGTTTGTCCTGTGGCGGCGCTTACGGATAAGAATAATTTTTCTGAAATCACAGAAAAATTGGATGATATAAAAAAAATAGCGGTGGCATTGGTGGCTGAAGGTATGGAGGAAAAGATAAAAAAACAACTTCTGATTATGGGATATCAAAAAGAGCCGAGAGAAATATTAAAAAGTTTGGGATTTGAAAAAATATTTGATTTTAGCGAAAAAGACGCCCAAGATGAAGGGCTGGATGATTTCAAAGTTCAATTGTCCAGAAAGGAAAAAATAAATATGGAAGATATTATTTTGTTTTATATTTCTAGCAATATTTCTCTAAAAAAAGAAAAGATTGCCAATTTGGATTATATTTTATCGGAAAGAGAAATAGCGAGATTGGCAAGGGATAAAAAAATTATTTAGCGTCATCCTGAGCGGAATGACCCTGCCTTGGCGGAGGAATGAAGCCGAAGGATCTGTCATATAATATAACTAGCAATATAATTTAGTAGATCCCTCGACTTCATATCAACTATCGTTGATATTTCGCTCGGGATGACGATTATGTGCTTAACGATACCTAAAAAAGTAATAGCAATCAAGGGAGATGGTGTGATAGTAGAAACGGCCGGTGGCAATAGACAAAAGCTGAAAAGCATTGTATTATCTTTGGAAGTGGGCGATTGGGTTCTTTCTCAACAACAAATAATATTGGAAAAAATAGATAAAAAAGAGGCCAAGGAAGCTCTTAAAATTTTAGAGGAGGTTTAAATTATGTTTATTAATCCCAAGGCAATTTCCAAACTTTCCGGAATAATTTTTAGCTGTATCCTTAAAAAGGATGGCAGGATAGATCCGGGAAAAATCAAGTTTATTAAAAATGCCAAAAATGAGGGAGGAATAGATTTTCGGGAGTTTGTCAAGAAGATTCCTCTTCTTGAAGAGACTTGCCAAGAGCTGGAATTTTTCTCCAAAGATGTCCTCGGAAAGAAAGAAATTGACAGCGAAGCGGTCTGTGCCTTTTTTGGCGGAAACCCTCACTTGGATTATTCGATAAAGAACATTAAGGAAAACGGTTTAGGTGGGGATTTTTTTCACTTGTTTTTAATTTCCCATATTCTTTTGCCGGTGAAAGTTACCAAAAAAGGCGAGGCTATTTTTGGAGAGTATGTCAATGGGGATTTGCGGGTGAGGTTTGAAAATCTTAATCTGGCCAAAAATCATTTCAAAGTTCATGATGGACAGATTGTTTTGGTGCACTATGGATTTATTGTGGCCGATTCCATTTCTCTTTCCAATACGGAAATGCTTCTGGAAATTCAAAGACAGCGAGAGGAATTTGTCAAAGCTTGCCAGGCGATAAACAATGTTGATTGTAAAAAATTACTCCAGTTTTTTCGACTGATAAGTAAAGGAAGCAGGGTTTTAAATTGCGGGTAGGACTATTCGTCCTTCCCGCTTATTTTTTTACTCATTATATGGTAAAATCAAAATACAAAGTTAAAATTTATGGCTAAAAAAATTATAAAAGTAAAAAAAGAAATTGTTGTCAAAAAAAAGCAGAAAAAAAAATCGGCTAAGGAAGGCGTTAAAAAAACAAAAGGACCAATTAAAGAAAAAAAAATAAGCGTAAAAGAGGAATGTATTAAAAAGCCGAAAGTAGCCATCATCAGTCTTACATCTTGCGAGGGTTGCCAATTTGCTCTTCTGGATTTGGGGCAAAAATTCTTAGATTTGGTGGAAAAAATAGAAATGGTTGATTTCAGGTTGCTCGAAGATGAAGAAGATGCGGGAATGGATTTGGATTTGGTTCTTATCGAAGGCAATCCGGTAACGGAAGAAAATGTAAAGACATTGATAAGCGCCAGGAAAAGATCAAAGCTCCTTTGTGCGCTAGGCAATTGCGCGGCGATGGGCGGGATTCCGGAGATTAAAAATTATCAGGAAGGCAAAAATACTATAAAACATGTTTACCGTTATATTCATGGCATAAGCAATCCACCGATAAAAGAAATAGATAATTTTGTGAAGGTCGATTTTGTTTTTCGGGGTTGTCCGATAAGTGGAGAAGAATTTTTAAAATATTTTCCGGAACTTTTAAGGGGTAATATCCCAACTATTCCGGATCAGCCGGTTTGTCTTGAATGCAAAAAGAAAGGCAACAAGTGCCTATTTCTTGATAAAAAACCCTGTTTTGGCCCTATGATAATAGGGGGATGCGACGCAGTCTGTCCGACAGCCGGAATGATGTGTCAGGGCTGTCGGGGGCTCCGACCGGGCGGGAATGTTAAGGCCATGAAAGCGACGCTTAAAACTATGATGACAGACGAAGAATTTGAGAATACAACTGAAATTTATGGTCTTCGAGATGATATTGAAGAAGCGGAGAGAAGGCAAAAAATAGTTTAATTTTCTTTGGATAAAAAGAAGCCAACTCTTTTAAGAGTCGGCTTTTCTGTTGGGACTCGGATGTTTATCCTGTTTCAAAAATACGGTTACGGTTAGTTTCGTCCAGGGCCTGTTGCATGGTCATGTACCTATTTTGGGGGCCGGTTATTTCCAAATGCCAGAAACCAAGAAAACATCCTTCTTATCCTTCTCTTCCTTTGGTATGGACGGACACCCAGCCTTGATTATAAAGAAAATCCCACACTTCTTGGCAATTTTCTTCGTTTATTTCTTCAAATGGCGGTTTCATTCTCATCTCCTTCTATTTTATGGCAGTTTCTCAGTCCCAAAGAGCATTATTTTTTTATGTCTCTTTGTTATAATACAAAAAGCCGTCTTATGCAAATCTCATTTTTAACTGCCGAGAAAGTATAGTAAAATGGCTGTAGACTAAAATTTATGAAAAAGATATTTCAATATATTTTAATAATAATTCTTTTTTCCTTTTGGGGAATTGTTTTAACTAATCCCGAATCTTTTCGAGGAGCTTTGGATTTTCTTAAAAAGCCTTGTTCCAAGCCTATTAAATATTCTCTCGGGGAAATCGATCCTAAATTTAATCTCAGCCAGGAAGAAATGTTGTCTATTACGGAAAAGGCGGAAGAGGTTTGGGAAAAACCAACTGGGAAGAATCTTTTTGAGTATGATCCCCAGGCGGATTTTAAGATAAATATAGTTTTTGACGAACGCCAGGAAAGAACCAATGCCTCAAAAAAACTGGAAAGTCAATTGGGAAAACTGGAATCAGACCGGGAAAACGTCATAAAAGAGTATGACCAATTGTCCAAAACTTATCAAAAAAGACTGGATGATTATAACAAGTCAGTTAGCCAGTATGAAGAAAGGCTGGAAAAATACCTTGCCAAGGTTAATTATTGGAACAGCCGTGGAGGAGCGCCGGAAGATGAATACGAGGATTTAAAAAAAGAAAAAAAAGAATTGGACAAGATGCGAAACAGTTTGGAGGCGGAAAGAAAGACGATAAATAGCTTGGTTGGTAAAACCAATACTTTAGCTGACAAAGAAAATAAAATTGTAGAAAATTACAATAGCAATTTGTCCACTTATAAAAATAAATACGGAGAAGCCAGTCAATTTGATAAGGGAGTTTATGATGGAGAAAAAATTAATATTTTTCAATTTAACGAAGTGGAAGATTTAAGATTAACCATTGTTCACGAGCTGGGGCATGCCCTGGGAATTGAACATCTCGGCGATTCAACTTCCATTATGTATTATCTGATGGGTGATCAGGATATGGAAAACCCTCAACTTTCCGAAGAAGATATAAAAGCTGTAAAAACAACTTGCCGGATAAAATGAAAAAGAGAAGCGTTTTTAGTTGTTGATTATGTGTCTTTATTATGTTATAAACAAAAATGAGGAAGCAATCCTTTTTTGTTTTTAATGAAAATATCAAAAAGGAGAAAGCAGTGATTATGCCGAGGCCAGTTGACAGTCCGGAATTCTATCAATTTCTAAAGGACAGTTGCGAAAGCATGTTTGTTGGGTTGGATGTTTCCAATATGATCCATATGACATCTGCTTGTCCCAGGGAATTCGAGGGGTGTCGCATTGGGGAAATTCGTCAGAAAGCCAAGGAAATCAAAAATACCAAAATGGATGAAAAGGAGGCGCACGTTTTCTTGGTCGATTCATCCGGGAGGCGATGGGAAAAAGTTGATGACGACTTTATTGTGGGGCCATCGTGTCATCAAATACTCTTTATTTTGAATGCATGACAACCCAAACGATTTTGCGGAAGCGTAGAGAAATCTACCCTTCCGTTTTTTAAATTAGAAATTTTTGCCAAAATCATCTATAATAGAAATATAATTTTTACTTTTAATATGAATATAAAAATAAATCATATTGCCAAAATGGAAGGACACGCCGGGTTCATGGCCAGTGTTCTTGACGGCGATGTCAAATCGGCAAAAATTGAAGTCCAGGAAGGAATTCGGCTGATTGAGGGAGTGCTAATCGGCAGGGAATATAAGGATATGCCGATAGTAGCGCAAAGAATTTGCGGCATTTGCCCGGTAGTGCATAATTTAACGGCCATAAAAGCATTGGAAAACGCCATGGGCGTTGCCGTAAGCCAAGAGACAGAGAAGTTACGCACGCTTCTTGAATGCGGGCAAATTATTCATTCTCATGCTCTTCATCTTTTCTTCTTATCACTGGCTGACTTTTTGGATATCGACAATGATATAGAATTGGTGAAGAAATATCCGGAAGAAACAAAAAAGGCTATCCGTATCAGGGAATTCGGGATGGAAATTGTCAAAGTCATTGGCGGGCGAGTGGTCCATCCTTTAACCAATGAAGTCGGGGGATTCAAAAAAATTCCCGACCAGGAAGCCTTAAAAAACCTTTTGATTTTTTCCAAGGAAGCTCTGGGTGTTTCATTGGAACTGGGAGAATTTTTCAGAAAAATAAAAATTCCGGATTTTGAGAGGGAGACAGAATATGTGGCATTAAGCAAAAATGGAGAATATTCAATTTATGGTGGAGATATAGTTTCCAGTCGCGGTCTTCATATTCCGGTAGAAAAATTCGAGAGTAATTTTTTGGAGCTTCAGAAACAACAAGAGGTGATAAAAAGGATGGAACATGACGGAAAAAGCTATATGGTGGGTGCCATTGCCAGAATAAATATAAACAGAAACAAGCTCAAGGGAGAAAGTTACCGCTATCTTGCCAGTTTAGGTTGGAAATTTCCCGATTTTAACCCCTTTCACAATATTTTGGCTCAAATGGTGGAGCTTATTCATTTTACAGAAGAAGCCCAGAAGATTATCAGAGAACTTTTAAATTTAAACTTGGAAAATGCCTTAACCAAAGAATATAAAATTAAAGCCGGATCAGGAGTGGCAGCCGTGGAAGCTCCTCGGGGAACGCTTTATTATCATGTGGAAGTGGACGAGAAAGGCTACATTAAAAATGTAAACATTATCACACCGACAGCTCAATTTTTATCTAACTTGGAAGATGATATTGCGGAATACATCCCTCATATAATGGGATTAAGCGATGGCAAGAGACAGCGAAAACTACGTGGGTTTATTCGGGCTTATGATCCATGCATAAGTTGCGCGGTTCACTAATAATTAAATGTTTTGTATCTCGTATTTTGTATGAAAGACTAAATACAAGATACTAGCTACTAATTTTATGACAGAGATAAATCAAATTTATAAATGCAATGTTTGCGGCAACATAACGGAAATGGTTCATGGGGGAATTGGAGAAATGATATGCTGTGGTCAACCTATGGAACTCAGTCGGGAAAAAAATGAAGATGAAGGCTTGGAAAAACACAAGCCGGTAGTGGAAAAGACGGATATCGGAGTGATAGTAAGGATTGGCAGCGTTCCTCATCCAATGGAATCAGAACATTATATTGAATGGATTGAAATAATAACGGAGCACAGAACATACAGAAAACATTTGGAACCAGGTGCGGCTCCTGAAGCGGAATTTTGTTTGGAAGCGGAGCATATCAAAGCACGGGCGTATTGTAACGTTCATGGCTTATGGTTTTCATAGTTTAAGTATCATGCATTAGGTTGCATTAAAAGTAATTCTAGCGCTGATTCCAATGAAAATAGTATTTAAATAAAAAGTTGGTATCCGGATTTGTCTGTAATCTAAAATAGCGGGTAATTTAAAAATAAATAGTGCGAATTGGTGCGGGATGCGTATTTTTTCCTGTTTGCCAAGCTCGCAGACAAAATTAATATGCACGATTTCTTATTGGCTAAAGAAATAGTTGATGAACTGAAGAAAATAGCGGAAGAGAAAAAAATCAAAAGCGCCAAATCAGTCAATTTGGAAATAGGTAGTATCGGTCTGGCTCATGATGGTTATCCGGAACATACGGAGGATATATCGGTGGAAAATCTCCAATTCGGGCTGAAAAGCGTTTCCAAAGGCACGGTTTTTGAGAATTGCCAATTTGTCGTTAGCAAAACAGGCGGGCATAATTGGAAAATCACTAATATTGAGGTAGAATAAAATCAGGGATCAGTAATCAATGATCAAGGGACGAGAAGCAGGGAATGAGAAATAACATTTTTATTTATAGTGGCCTTAGCAGTGGATAATTTTTCACTGTTCATTGTTCACTGTTTGTTGTTTATGACTAAAATTGCCATAAATGGGTTTGGCCGAATCGGCAGGCCATCTCTAAAAATTGCCTTTGAAAAAGAAAATATTGAAGTGGTGGCTATCAATGATTTGACCGATTTGAAAACGGCAGCCCATCTTTTGAAATATGATTCTTCCTATGGTCGGTATGAGAAAGAAGTTTCTATCGATGAAGAAAATTCAGAACTTATAATCGACGGAACGAGAATAAAATATTTTCAAGAATCCAATCCGGAAAAACTTCCATGGAAGGAATTGGATATAGATATAGTTTTAGAATGCACGGGCGTTTTTGAAAACAGGGAAACAGCCGGAAAACATATAGTCTCCGGAGCAAAAAAAGTAATTCTTTCTGCTCCACCCAAAGACGACATTCCCGTTTATCTTCTGGGAGTCAATGACCATGAATATGACAACGAAGACATCATCTCCAACGGTTCTTGTACAACTAATTGTCTAGCGCCGATTATAAAAGTGTTGGATGACAATTTCGGTGTAGAGAAAGGTTTTATGACTACTACTCATTCATATACCAATGATCAAAGAGTGTTGGATCTGCCTCATAAGGATTTAAGAAGATCCAGGGCGGCGGCACTCAATATCATTCCAACAACCACCGGGGCAGCCAAAACAGTGGGGAAAGTTATTAAAAAGTTGGAAGGAAAATTAGATGGCATTTCTCTTCGAGTGCCTACTCCTGTTGTTTCTATCGTTGATTTCATCTGCCATTTAGAAAAAGAAGCTTCAAGAGAGGAAATAAACAATATTTTCAAAGAGGCAGCTCAAAATGATTTCAATGGCATAATTTCCGTGAGCGATGAAGGATTGGTTTCTATGGATTTCAAGGGAGATAAGAACAGTGCTATTGTCGATTTAGCTCTCACTATGGCTAATGGAAATCTGGCTAAAGTCGTCGGTTGGTATGACAACGAATGGGGATATTCCAATCGATTAGTGGAAATGGCCCAGTTCATAATGTCTAAATAAAATAAAGCAAAAATAAAAAATAAAATGTTGGATGTTCTAATTAAAAATGGAACGCTTGTTGATGGCACCGGGCGGCCGATGTTCCGAGCTGATATTGGAATAAAAGACGGAAAAATTTCCCAAATCGGGAAATTGCATGACGAAAAAGGAGAGGTGGAGATAGAAGCGGATGGCAAGATGGTTTGTCCCGGGTTTATCGATGTTAACAACCACAGCGATACTTTTTGGCAAATATTTTTGGAACCAAGCCTGCCCAGTTTGGTTTATCAAGGCATTACTACCATTATAGGAGGAAATTGCGGATCATCTCTTTCGCCTTTGGCTAGCGCCAAAACCATTGAATCCATTCAGAAATGGGTTGATATGAGAAAGGTAAGTATTAATTGGCTTCGTGAAAAGGAGTTTTTCAAAGTGGTAGAAAGTAAAAAACTTTCCGTTAATTTTGCTACACTTGTTGGTCACGGCACTCTTCGAAGAGGGGTGCTGAAAGATGAGGCCAGGAATCTCAGTCCCAAAGAAAATAATTTTATTAAAAAACTTTTAGCCGACTCTCTGAAGGAAGGGGCGTTAGGAATGTCTACCGGTCTCATTTATACCCATGCCAGGCTGGCGCCGACTGAAGAACTTGTCGATCTGGCTAAGGTGATAGAAAAATTTGGAGGAGTTTATACTTCCCATATACGGGGAGAGCGGGAAGAGCTGATTGAGTCGATCGAGGAAGTGATAAAAATTGCTCGAATATCCAAAGTCAAAGCGCATATCTCTCATCTTAAGGTGATGGGAAAGAAAAATTGGCCGCTGATGGTTGAAGCGTTAAGAATCATAGAGCATGCCAAAACTCAGGGGATTGATATAACTTTTGATGTCTATCCTTATACCAACACTGGTTCGGTTCTTTATACTCTTCTTCCCTCTTGGGTAGCCGAAGGAGGAAAACATGCCATGATTCACAGGCTGAGAGATGCAGTTATTCGCAAAAAAGTGATAAGAGAGATGAAAAAAACAGGCGTTGATTTTGGTCGGGTGGAGATCGCCATTTCTCCGCTTAATAAAACATTAGCTAGAAGGAAAATTTCGGAGATTGCCATTTCTCAGGAAAAAACTCCGGCTGAAGCCATTATTGATATTTTGATTGCTTCCGAGGGAAGAGTGATAACTTCCATGGAGGTTTTAAGCGAGGATAATGTGCGACTGGCCATAGCTCATCCTTTGTCCATAATTTCTACCAATGGTTCCGGTTATAGCGAGAAGCATAAAGAGAGTGGAGAAGTAGTCCATCCGAGATGCTTCGGAACTTTCATCAAAGTTCTTAGCCAATATGTCCAGAAAGAAAGAATTATTAGCTGGGAAGAAGCAATAAAAAAAATGACTTCTATGCCGGCGGAAAAATTTAACATTTCAAGAAGAGGAAAGTTGCAAAAAGGCTACTTTGCTGATATTTTAGTTATTGATCCGGATAAACTAGAAAGTCCGGCCAATAAGGAAAATCCTTATAGATATTCCAAAGGTATTGATTTTATGTTCATTAACGGCAAACTTTCCATAGAGAACGGCCAGTATAACGACGGCAGATTCGGACAAATAATAGGAAAATAACATATATGAAAATAGGGGATTTGAAAGACAAAAAAATTACGGTGATGGGATTAGGTCTTCATGGCGGTGGAATAGGAACCGCCCGTTTTTTATCTGAGCTGGGAGCGCAAGTAACGGTAACGGATATAAAATCAAAAGAAGAATTGGCGCCTGCATTGGAAAAACTCAAAGGATGCAAAAACATAACGTATGTTTTCAATCAGCACCGCCCGGAAGATTTTACCGCGGTTGATATGGTCGTAAAAACCCCCGCAGCGCCTTGGAATAACAAATATATAAAATTAGCTCTGGATAATAAAATTCCGGTAGAAGTTGATTCCAGTTTATTTTTTAAACTTTGCAAAAATACTATTATTGGGGTGACTGGAACAAAAGGCAAGACAACTACGGCCACTTTGATTTATGAAATTTTGAAAAACAGCGGGAAAAATGTGATTAAGGTGGGAATCGGACAAGTGTCGGTTCTTGATAAATTGAAAGAAATAAAAAAGGATACTATTGCGGTCTTTGAACTTTCCAGTTGGCGGCTTTCGGCTCTTGGTCGCTATGGGCTTAGTCCTCAAATAGCCGTTATTACCAATGTTTATCCGGATCATCTGAATTATTATAAAACTATGGAGGAATATGTTGCGGATAAAAAGCTGATTTTCAAAAATC
>JAKQLJ010000020.1 GCA_029567195.1 bacterium
CTTATGCCAAACAGATTTTGAAAAATGCCAAAGTTATGGAAAATGAATTAAAAAAATACGGATTTAAGCTCTGTTTTGGCGGAACAGACAATCATATGGTTTTGGTTGATGTGTTTGGTTCAAAAGGCGTAAGTGGAAAAGAAGCGGAAAAAGCGCTGGACAAAGTCGGTATAACGCTCAACAAAAATATGATCCCTGATGATCCGCGCGGCCCTATGGATCCGAGCGGCATCCGAATTGGCGTGCCGGCAGTGACAACCAGAGGAATGAAAGAAAGGGAAATAAAAATGATTGTTGGATGGATAAATGAAACGATGGAAAACCATAAAAACGAAAATAAGCTGAAAGAAATACACAAGGAAGTAATAAAACTCTGCAAAAAATTTCCGATATATAAAAATCTTTAACAAAGAACAATAAACAAGGAACAATGAATAAAATTTGTTCATTTATCATTGGTTATTGATCGCTTAAATAAATGAAAGGCATCATTCTCTCTGGCGGAACAGCGACACGTCTCTTTCCGCTGACGGCCACGACTTCCAAACAATTATTGCCGGTTTATGATCGACAAATGATTTTTTATCCCCTAAACACTCTTATCAAGGCCGGGATAAGGGAAATTTTGATAATTGTTGCGCCGGAACACAGCGGGCAATATTTGAACCTTTTGGGGTCAATTTTTAAAAATCACGGCATTCATATTTATTTTGAGGTTCAGAAAAACCCGCGCGGTTTGGCCGATGCTTTTATTATGGGCGAATCGTTCATTGATCATGATAATGTGACAATGATTTTAGGCGACAATATTTTTGAGGATGATATGAGCGATATGATTAAGAATTTTTCCTCTGGCGGTATGGTTTTTGCCAAAAAAGTCCCTGATCCGGAAAGATTCGGAGTAGTTGAATTTGATGAATCAGGAAAAGCTGTTTCCATTGAAGAAAAACCGGTAAAACCAAAAAGCAGTTATGCTGTAACCGGACTTTATACTTATGACAACAGGGTAGTGGAGATGGCGAAAAATCTAAAACCTTCAAAAAGGGGAGAAATTGAAATTACGGATATAAACAATAAATATCTTGAAATGGGAGAGCTGACTGTTAATATGATTAATGGATCATGGCTTGATGCTGGAACTTTTGATGCGCTTTTGGAGGCTGGAAACATTGTGAGAGAAAAAGGAATTTCCAAAAATTTTCATCCCCTAATCAATGAAGCGATTGATGATTTCAATCTTCGCTTAAAAAACTTAGCTAAAGCGACTCTTGAAGCTCATAATTTGATTTTAAGGAAATAGTAAAAATTAATTTTTATATTTTATGACTAAAATTAGAAAAGCCATTTTGCCGGTAGCCGGTTTTGGCACCAGGTTTTTGCCAGCTACCAAAGCTCAACCCAAGGAAATGCTTCCGGTGCTAAATAAGCCGGCGGTGCAATACGTGGTGGAATGTGTGGTGGAATCCGGAATTGAAGAAATAATTTTTGTGACCGGTCGGGGAAAAAGAGCTATTGAAGACCATTTTGATATTTCTTATGAACTGGAAGACGCTTTGGCTGAAAAAAATAAACTGGATATGTTGGCGGAGCTCAAAAAAATCAGAGCCTTGGCCAAATTTTCTTATGTCAGGCAACCGCTGCAATTGGGCGATGGCCATGCCATTCTTCAGGCGGCCCATTTGATCGGCAATGAACCGGTAGCGGTAATTTTTGGCGATACGGTCTATGATTCCAAAACACCAATTGTCAAACAGCTAGTGGATACGTATGAGAAATATGGTGACCCAGTGATTGGTCTCACGGAAGTAGCGCGCGAAGAAGTGCATAAATTCGGTGTTTATGACGGGGTAAAATTGGACGATAGCACCATAGAGATAAAAAATCTGGTAGAAAAACCCAAAAATGATGAAGCGCCGGCGCTTACCGTGACTCCCGGAGCCTATATCATTACTCCAGAAGTGTTTCAAGTGCTTTCTGGTATTGAGCACGGCAATTCAGGCGAAATACGCCTTATTGATGCTTTTGAGATAATGATGAAAAAAGGACGACCACTTTATGGAAAAATACTTGAGGGAACGTGGCTTGATACGGGCGATCCTTTTAATCTTCTTCGCGTCAGTATTTATCTTGGCCTCAAGCATCCGGAAATAAAAGACAGACTGAAAGAATATCTGAAAGGATTGAAATTGAAATAAAAATTGCCGTTAAAATCAATAATAATTGGTTGATCAATTGCGATTATGCGCATTGCTGTTCAAGCCGCTGATCTTGATTCTTCTCGAATTGATGGCACGCGAGTCTACATCCTCAATTTGCTGAAAGAATTTGGCCGACTGGATGATTCCAGCCAGTTTTTGATTTATCATAAAAATACTTTTAATCCGGAATTGGTTCCTCCTGATTACAAAAACTATAAAATTATAAAAAAAGATTTCCCTTTTCTTTGGACTCAAACCAGATTTTCTTGGGAAATAATAAAAGATAATCCGGATGTTTTATGGATGCCGATGCAAGCCTTGCCGATGATACGAAAAAAGAAACTGAAAACGGTTATTACCGTTCATGATCTGGCTTTTAAATATTTTCCCCGCTTCTTTCCGGCTAAGGATCTGAGACGGCTTAATTTTTACGGTGATTATGCCATAGGAAATGCCAATAAAATCATCGCTATTTCCCAGTCAACCAAAGATGATATTCTAAAATTTTATCCTGCCGTTGGGGAAGATAAAATAAAGGTGATAAGCCATGGCTTTGATCGGGCAGTGTATGAAAAGCCGAGAAATATGGAAAAAGAGGCGGAAGTTAAGAAAAAATATAAAATAGAAGGGAATTATTTGATTTATATCGGTGCCATTCAACCGAGAAAAAATCTGGAAAAATTAGTGGAAGCCTTTGATTTAGTAAAAGAAGTTTTTTCAGATTTAAAACTGGTTTTAGCAGGAGAAAAGGCCTGGCTTTCTGAGGGAGTTTTTGAAAAAATAAGAAAAAGTCCGCACAAAAAAGATATAATTTGTCCGGGCCAGGTAAATTTTGAAGATTCCGGCCACCTTTTGCGCGGTGCCTTGGTTTTTGTTTTCCCATCGTTATATGAAGGTTTTGGCATTCCGGTTCTGGAAGCTTTTGCCTCGCGCGTGCCGGTGATATGCTCAAAAAATTCTTCTCTTCCGGAAGTTGGGGGAGAGGCCGCCGTATATTTCGAAGATAATGACGCGAAGGATCTTGCAGAGAAGATAAAAGAAGTGATGAACGACGAAAACTTGAAGCAAGCTCATATCGCCAAAGGTCTAGAACAGATAAAAAAATTTTCCTGGGAGAAATGCGCCCAAGAAACTTTAAAATATTTGAAGGAAAGATAATTTTTTTAATTTTCCTCAAAAATCACCTTGTAAATAAAAATTCCGATCAAAACCACAACCAGCAATATAAAAAGACTGAAAAATATATTAGCCTTAAGGAGGCTGTTAAAAACCAGAAGCAATACTATAAACAGCAATAAATAGGCTGTTTTTTTGTTGGTTTGATCATTGTCTGCTTTGATGCCAAGCTGATTAGCCAGAAGATAAACAGCCGCTAAATTGAAAAAGACAACGGTTATAATTTTGGAAAATCCAATATGGAAAGTGATTATCCCCGGCAATAATCCTTCGCCGATAAGCGCCAGAAGAAAAAAAACAAGGCCGATAAAAAGAGTATCGTTTAAGAGTTTATAGATAATTATTAAATTTTCCCTCTTTATTTTAGTAAGCATAGTTTCCCTTAATTTTGGCGAATGTTTCCGTAATTGCCAATTTTAAATTTTCCAAAGTCACCGATTTTTTAAAGCTGGTGTCGATAGTGTCTATCTTAATATTGCTTTCACTGTTTAGGACAAATTCAAAATCTTTGCCATAAAGCCCCTTAAATTTTTCCAGAGGAATTTCACAATAGTAGGAGCGAAAACTGAACGGATTTTTCTTCAATTGGCATTTTCCCTCTATTCCTAGACTCATTTCTGAGACTATCACCGGATTGTTTTTGCTCCAAGAAAGAGCGGCAGAGGATGAAGGCAAGGAATGTTTTTGATTGTTTTTTATCAGATAATATTTTTGATCTTCATTGGTAACAAAAATCGTTCCGTCGGGATGGGGGCTGAAGATGGTGAATAACTTTTCTTTTTTATACATAGCCATTTCATCTCCGGAGATTTTCCGGAGATCATCCCAAGAATATCCCATATTTTCAAAAGTAATGGAACTGTCGATGGGAAGCGTTTTTCCGTTTGATACGAGAAAGGCGGAGTCGCCATAAGACACTAAAGATCCGTCGGCAAAACCCTCCGTGTCATCAGAAAGCGGATATTTTTTCAAAAAATCAGCTGTTTTTTCTATCGCCTGATTGTCGGCGTAACTACTCAGATAGGCTTGGCTACTCACAAATTTTCTTAATATATCATCTTTTAAAATATAATATTCATTGTCAATTTTAAAAATGGAATAATTAGGATAAGTGGAAATATCGGAAATTTCCTCTCCTTTCGGATTATATTTCAAATCTTCTGCGGTTGTTTCAATAAAATAATTTTTGTCAAATCCCAGCGTTTCTAAGATTGAATCATTGCGAAATTTTTTCAATTTTCCGTCAGAAACCAAGTAATAATTTCCCTCACTTTTTACGGCCGTTCCGTCCCTAAAGCCTACCGGTTCTCCTTCCGGATAAAAAAAGGCTTGATAGGATTTTCTGGCATTCAAAGAAGCTGAAACAAATTCTTCCGATTTTTTGCTTAGAATTATGGAAACTCTTCCCGTAGAATAATTGCCGATAACAGAAGCATCGAATGTCAATGGTTTTGTTCCTTCTATCCTTCCTCTTTCGGGAAATAACCCTTCCGAGTTTCTTATGTTTGCCAAGTTATTTTTAGTAGAGTTGGGGTTTAGAAAGGAAAATGTTAGGAATTGAGTCGGAAAGGCAATTATAATAAATAAATAGACAGCTAAAAAAAGAGCCAAAAGATAAACAGCCGTCTGGAACAATCGGTAATGTTTATAATTTTTTTCGTCTAATTCTATTTTTTTAGTGAGATCAAACATATCTTTTTTAATCCGAATCATTTAAGTCATTTTAAGTTAATTCCATCCTGTCTTTATGATAAGCTACTTTATTGGAATAACTTTTGTCTGTTGTCATTCCCGCGAAAGCCATGCCTACCGGCAGGCAGGCCTGCCTACCGGCAGGCAGGCGGGAATCCAGTCTTCATAATCTAGCTTGTTTTCTGGATTCCCAATCAAGTTGGGAATGACATCGGGAAGAAACTTAATATGATTTTATTATCATTCTATTTTATCATGTATATTTTTCCGTAGATAATGGTTTTTTGGCTCTCTGGCAGGCTTAAATCGGAGTTTTGCGGTTTGTCTTTTTCTCCGCTTTTTATGTTTAAAGACGTGGTTTCTATGCGATATTCCCTCTGAAAATACATTTTTTCTCCTAAGGGGCTTTTTTCGTATAGCTCAATATTTTTATCTGGCACAACAAGATATACATTGCTAAACCGGCTTAGTTTTATTTTTTCCAAATCTTTGGAATTAAAGAAGTAAACAGCTTGTTTGCCGTAAAGAAAATTCAACGGTCCTGCCATCATTGACCAGCCGGATCCGGAAGCTTCCCTATCCATCAAAACCAAATCGGAGGAACTGAAATGGCGGCTCATTTCTTCAGTCTGGGCCAGTAAATTCTGGTTTTCTTTTACCGGAAAATAAGGGATGAAAATAAAAAGATTTATTATAAGCAGGGCCAGGGACAGAAAATGGAAAAATATTCTTTTTCTTTCAAAAAATTTGTCCAACAACCAAACGGAATAGAAAATGGAAACGGGAACTATGGTAAAAACAAATCTTCTGAGCATCCAAGGGTGGTCGGAAGAAATGCTGGGATTAATAAGATACAAAAAAGCCGGCGAAGATATGAGAAGGGGAAACAAGTTTTCGTAATGTTTGTTTTTTAAGGCGTAAAAAAGGGCGATGAAAGCGATAATAACAAAATCAAAAATGGCATAGACAAAAAGAACCTTGAAAACATAAAAAAAGGAGAAAATATTACCGGATGGCGTAGTAGTATTTGCCAGTGAACCGAAAAGACCCTTCAGAGCATTTAAATAGAAAGGGTAATTAACGTTGAAACTGAAAAGATAAAGAACTATCAAAGAGGCAAAAGCTACAGCCATCCATTTTTTTCTCAAAATATTTCCAAAATCGTTCCAGCTCTTTTGTTTTATGCGGATAAGAAAGATGGCAATAGCCAAAAAAGCCAAGCCTTCAATCCTGGTAAAGGCCAGAAAAAGAAAAGAAAGAAGGGCGGACGAGAGATGGAGAGTATGTTTTCTTTCCATAAAAATGGAAAAATTCCACAGTCCAAACCAGAAAAGAAAAAGAGCCAGGTTTTCGCTCAGAGTAAATTTAAAAAACCAGGAAAAAACAAAAGAGGTGAGGACCAAAAGCCAGGCGACAAAAGAAGGATAAGTCTTTAAATAAATTCGGCTGAAAGAAAAAAAGAAAATAAGAAACAAAAATAAGGTAATCCCGTTGGCTAAAACAAGGCCGGAAAGGCCAAAAATTGAATAAAAAGAAGCCAGCCAGGAAATGTAGCCGATGGGAAAATGGGTTATTAACTGTCCGTCCGCGGTATAGTTAAAGCCGGGAAAATTAAGCGCTTTTCCAGGACCGTAAATATTAAAAAACTCCCGAGAAGCTGGAAAGCTGAATTTTAATTGATGTTTTTGAGAGAGCCTAATGGCGGCTTCCGAAAAAGAGCCTTGGTCGCGGCCGGAAAAAATAGTGGGAGAAACAAAGGAAGACAAAATGTATACAAACAACAGGGAAATTATGATAATAACGGAAAATTTCGCGTGTTTGTAAAAAAAACGCCAATTTTTTCCGAAAATAAAAAAAAGAACGGCAGATCCTAAAATTAAATAAGCGGTTAAAATTTGCCCGTAAAATAATCCAATGATTGTCATTAAAAGGCTTAAAAAAAGAAGCCCCAACCAAAAAAGTCCCAAAATAGCCAGCAATTGGTTTTTGCCAAAATTAAATTTCATACCATTATTATAGCTTCAAAAAAGCTTTCTGCCAATAAGCCGCCCCTTTGCTAGAAGTTGGTTTTTAAGGTAGAATTGTAAAAGAAATAATTTATCATTCAATTATGAAAATATTGGTCATCGCGCCAACTCCTTTTTTTTCTGATCGGGGAACGCACATAAGAATATTGGAAGAAGCTCTGGCTCTGGAAAAATTGGGGCATGAAATTACCATCTCTACTTATCATATTGGGAAAAATATTGATCGGAGAATTAACACCAAGATAGATGTCAGAAGGATTTTGCGCCTTCTTTTTTGGTATAAAAAGCTGGAAGCGGGACCGGATTGGCAGAAAATAATTTTGGATATCATGCTTATCAGAAAAACTTTTTTTCTGGCCAGAACCAAAAAACCGGACATTATTCACGGCCATCTTCATGAAGGAGTGCTCATCGGCTGGATAGTAAAATACCTTCTTTTTTGGCGCAAGATTAAATTGGTGGCTGATTTCCATGGAAGCCTTACCGGGGAGATGCTTTCTCATGGCTATCTTAAACGCGGACTCAAGGGAATTTTCTCTCAGATTGAAAAATTTATCAATAAACGTGGCGATTATGCCATAACCAGTTCCTGGGAATGCACAAAGGATGTGAAAAAATCCAGAAAAGATGGTAAAATAGAAACAGTGCTGGATGGAATTAATCTCGACAGTTTTGTTTTTTCTTCAAAAAAAGAAGAGATGAAAAAAGAATGGGAAATTCCGGACGGAAAATTTATCGTTGGTTATACCGGGGGACTCATTCCCAATAAAGGAATCGATTATCTTTTGAAAGCTATCCCTTTAGTCTTGGAAAAACGGAAGGATGTATTTTTTTTGATTGGCGGTTTTCCTCCGGAAGAAATAGAAAGATTCATAAAAGACAAAAAATTGGGAGAATTCGTCCGTTTGGTCAGTCCTTTGGATTATTTCCGCTTGCCTGAGTTTTTGCATATTTGCGACATTGCTATCGATCCCAAAGGCAGTGATACTAACCAAGCCAGCGGCAAGATGCTGAATTATATGGCAGCCGGACTGGCCGTTGTCTGTTTTGACAAAGTTAATAACCGGGAATATTTAGGTGAAGGGGGATATTTTTGTCGGGAGATGTCTCCTCTGGCTTTGGCCGAAGGGATTTTTTATTTTCTGGAAAAACCGGAAGAGGCGAAACAAAAAGGATTATATAACAGGGAAAAAGCTAAAACTTTTAGTTGGGATGCTCCGGCTAAAAAAATTGAATTAATATATAATAAAATAAAAAGTTAACTATGAAAAAAATCGCAAGGTATTTAGCCGAAAAGAAGGCAATTATTATAGGTTTGGTTATTTTTATCGCTATCTTTACAGCGGCCTTTTTCTTTGCCAGCGGCAACAAAAAGATCATCGGGCTAAAATCCCTTTCTTTGGCCAGCAAAGTATCAAAATTTTTGCCTATTACCAAGGACGAGCAAAAAGAATTGGAAGTGGTCAATAAATTGGTGGAAACATTAAATAAAAAAGACGATCGCACCTGGACATTTATGATATTTCTCCAAAATAATATGGAGCTTCGTCCAGGCGGAGGATTTCTGGGCCAGTATGCGGTAGTAAAGATAAAAAACGGAGAAGTTATTTCCACTACCATTGAGGATGCCAATTTGTTGGACCAAAGAATCACTGCCAAAGTGGCTCCTCCCTATCCATTTAAAAGAATGATGCAGATAAAAAGCTGGAAATTTAGAGATTCCAACTTTTCCCCCGATTTTCCAACTAACATTGAAAAAGCTAAATATTTTTATCGTTTGTCTGGAAGAGGCGGTGACTTTGACGGTTTTGTTGCTGTCAATACTGAAGTGTTCAATCATATTTTGGCTCTTACCGGTCCAATTACTGTTCCCGGATATTCAGGAGAATATAACAGCCGGGATGGAGCTTTAAAGCTGGAAGAATTTGTGGAAAAGCAATACATTATGAATCCGGAGCTGGACACCCAAAACCGAAAAATGATTCTTCAGAAAATGGGTCCAATGATAATTGAAAAACTTTTTACTCTTGGCAATGTGACTAAAATCGCTGAATTGGTGCACAATGATCTCAAAAACAAGAATATAATGCTCAATTTTAAGGATCCCGCTCTTCAGTCCCAAGTGGAAAGCGTTTTTTGGGACGGCAAAGTGGCAACCGATTGGGGATCGGATTATTTGATGCTGGTGGATGCCAATATGGGGGCTTTAAAAACTGATTATTACATCAAGCGGGAAATTTCCTATGATGTTGATTTGACGGCAGAGAAGCCAACGGTTACCCTTAATATCAAATATAAAAATACTGCTCCTTACGGCGATTGGCGAACAAGCGATTATCACACCTTTCTTCGGGTTTACGTGCCGAAAGGATCGACTTTTTTGGAAAGAACCATGGTAGGTTATCCTAATATTGGAGAAGAATTCGGCAAAACTTATTTCGGGGTGATTGTCCATGTGCTTATAAATGGAGAAACAAACGGAATGCTTAAATATGAGCTTCCGGCTGACTTTAACAAGGATGATTACCGGCTTTTGGTTCAGAAGCAATCAGGAGTGGGTGACGTGCCGATAAAAATTCACCTGAAAACCAAAGACGGAGAATTTACCCAAGAATCAATTCTCAATCATGACACAAGATTTGAGTTTCAGAAGGGAAAATAATACTTAGAGTTTTTCAAAAGTATGAAATCATTTCTGGTAAAACTCGGAAAAATATATAAGATGATCAGAAAAAACGGTCCTTGGAACGGATGCAGGATCGTTTTTATGTATGTCGGAATATTCATAAAAAGCCTTTTCGGAGTTAAGTCGGGAGATATCCTTATCATTACCGGCGGAGTGGGTGATAGCGCTTTTTATCGGGCCGGTAACCAAAAAGAAGAATTGAATATGCACGGTTTTCGCTGTTTTTCTACTATCACCGATAATCCTTTTCTTTTAAAATATGTTTCCCGGTTTAAAATTTTTATTTTTCACCGAACAATTGTCACTCCTAAAATTGCCGCATTTTTGGAAGAAATAAAAAAAGCGAAAAAAGAGATAATTTTTGATACTGATGATCTGGTTTATGATATAAAATATTTTGAGAATACGGACAGCTATCAGAGTATGAACGCTTTGGAAAAACGCCAATATGAAAAAGGGGTGGGAGAGGAAATTGTGAAAGACGGTTATGTAAAAGTGGCTACAACTACCACCAGTTTTCTGGCCAACAAACTAAGGGAATCGGGGAAGATTGTTTATATTTCCAAAAATAAAATTTCCAACCACGAATTGGAGATAGCGGAAAAAATACGCCAAAATTTCAAGAAAAAAGAGGATGGGATTGTCAGAATCGGCTATTATAGCGGCACTATTTCCCACAATAAGGATTTTGCTTCCATTACTCCGGCGCTTATGAATATTTTAGAAAAGTATGAAAAGACGGAATTGCTTTTAGCCGGACCGCTGGACAGTGAAAACGAGCTGAATAAATTTAAGGACAGAGTTAAAAAGCTGCCTTTTGTGCCAAGGGATCAATATTATGAAAATCTTTATTTGTCTGATATCAATCTGGCTCCCTTGATTAAAGGCGATCCTTTTTGCGAATCAAAATCGGAAATCAAATTTACGGAACCGGGAGTTTTGGGAGTGCCGACGGTGGCAATTAGGAATCAGACCTTTTCTGAAGCCATAGAAGACGGGGTGGACGGGTTTTTAGCGGACAATATTTCCGAATGGACAGAAAAAATATCCCGGTTAATTGAAAATGAAAATTTACGGCGGGAAATGGGAGAAAAAGCGCGGGAAAAAGTTTTACGCGAATATTCTAACAAAAATAGTCATAACGAGAAATATTACAATTATCTAAAAAGCAAATTATAAGGTTAAAAAGGATTATTGAAAATTAATTTTTTTTGAAAATTATAATTATTTAATAGTCAGAAGATAAAAATGGCAACAATATTAATCACTGGCGGAGCGGGGTTTATCGGCTCGGCGTGCGCTAAAAAATTAATGGATAGAGGAGACAAGGTTGTTATAATTGATAATTTTAATAACTATTACGATCCGTCTTTAAAAGAAGCGAGAATTAAAAAATTTCTTAAAGGTTACAAGTTCAAGCTCTACCGTGGCGATATTCGGGATGCAAAACTAATTGAAAAAATATTCAGGAAAGAAAAAATTGACAAAGTTATCCATCTGGCGGCTTTGGCCGGAGTGAGGAATTCTCTGCTGGATCCCAGAAGTTATTTTGATGTAAACGTCATGGGATCAATCAATCTTCTGGAAGCGGCGGTGAAATATAAAATAAAAAACTTTGTTTTTGCTTCCTCTTCTTCGGTTTATGGTAATAATAAAAAAACGCCCTTTTCGGAAAGTGATCCGGTGGATACTCCCATTTCTCCTTATGCGGCCAGCAAAAAAACAGACGAGCTTATTGCCCACACTTATAGTCACATTTATGGACTCAATATTACGGCGTTAAGGTTTTTTACCGTTTACGGCCCTTGGGGAAGGCCGGATATGGCGCTTTTTCTGTTTGCCGACGGGATAACCAGCGGAAAACCGATAAATGTTTTTAATCGCGGAAAAATGAGCCGCAATTTTACCTATATTGATGACATCGTTTCCGGAACAATCACAGTCTTGGATAAGTGCCAGGGCTATGGCGTCATGAATATCGGCGGGGATAAAGAAGAGACGCTTATGCGTTACATCGAAGTTTTGGAAAAAAATCTTGGCAAAAAGGCCAAAAAAAATATGTTGCCAATGCAGCCGGGAGATGTGCCAAAAACGGTTGCCGACATTAGAAGACTTAGAAAGCTCGGCTGGAAACCGACTACCAGAATCGAAAAAGGAATAGCTAATTTTGTGGAGTGGTATAAGAAATACTACAATAAATGATCCAAAGGATAAAAAACAACGCTTTTGCCAGAAATAGCCTTATTCTTTTCATTGGCACAATGACAGCCAATGTCCTTAATTATGTTTTTCATTTGGTAATTGGAAGAATGGTTAGTGCTGAAGTTTATGGAGAAGTGGAATCTTTAGTCTCGCTTATTGCCATAATTTCCGTTCCGGCGGCGACGCTTACCATGGTGGCCACAAAATTCAGTGCGGCCAACAAAGCCGAAAATGACAGGGTGGGAAGCAGTGAAATAATGAAATATTTCAACAGGAAAATTTTCGTCTATGGCTTGCCTGTTTTTATTGTCGCTGTTGCGATTTCTCCTTTTATCAAGAATTTTTTAAAAATTGAAAGTGTCTGGCCGCTCATTCTGGTCTGGATTATGATGTTTTTGTCTTTTTTGGCAGCTGTCACAAGTGGAATTATAAACGGCTGGCAAAAATTCAAAGATGCCAGCTGGATGGGAATTTTTTCAGCGGTTATAAAACTGGTGGCGGCTGTTTTTTTGGTTAAATTAGGCTTTGCAGTGAACGGAGTGATTGGCGGTTTTGCCTTGGGGGCGCTGGTATCATACGCATTGTCTCTTTATTTTCTCCGTTTCATTAAAGATGGGGAAAAAAATAACAAAAATACTGTTTCCAATACCAATTTTTTCCCCATAAAAAGATATATTATCCCGGTTTTTATTGGAAATTTGGCCATAAATATTTTGAGCAATGCCGATATGGTTCTGGCCAAACATAATCTGGATTCTATTTCAGCCGGCCAATACGGAGCGTTGACGGTGGTTTCTAAAGTTATTTTTTTTGCCACCGGTATCATTGGCACGGTTCTTTTCTCCATGTCAGCGGAAGATAACCACAAAAAAAATAATTCCAAGTCGACATTTAAACACGCTTTCTGCTTGATGTCAGTTGTGTCGGCAGGAGCGATTTTTTTCTATCTGCTATTTCCTGAATTTATTCTGGCGATGCTGTTTGGCGATAAATATCGGGACGTTTCCAACTATCTTATCTGGTTTGCCATATCGGTAACTCTTTTCTCTTTTGTTAACTTGGTTTTTCAGTATCTTATTTCCATTCATAAAACAGATATCGCCTATGTTCTTTTGGTCGTTTCTGTCTTGGCCTCTCTGGCCGTCTTATTTGTAGGGCGCGGTATTTTTGCTATAATAAGCATAATGATAACGGCCCAAGCTTCCGCTCTGATTTTGGGTGCTTATTATGTCTATAAAAATAGGAAAGAAGCCTATGGAAGATAAAAAAATCATTTCTATCATCACTCCGGTTTATAATGAGGAAAAAAATATCCCCATTTTTTATGCGGAGCTTCAAAAAGTTGTTAACTCTATGGATAAGTATGATTTTGAACTGATTTTTGTAAATGACGGCAGTCGGGACAAAAGCCTGGAAGAATTAAGAAAAATGGAAAAGGAAGATGAAAGAGTGATGGTTATTGACTTGTCTCGAAACTTCGGCAAAGAAATTGCCACCACTGCCGGAATAAACCATTGTCGGGGTGAAGCCTGTATTATGCTTGATAGCGATCTCCAACACCCGGTGGAAAAAATTCCTGAATTTGTTTCCAAGTGGGAAAATGGAGCGGAAGTGGTTATAGGAGTGCGAAAGAAAAATAATGGGGAAGGATTAGTGAAAAAAATGGGATCATTTTTCTTTTATAAAATCATCAATCGCATATCGGATACTAAAGTTATGTCTAATGCCACTGATTATCGCCTTTTGGACAGGATGGTGATAAATGAGTTCAATAAGTTAACGGAAAAAAACCGGATGACAAGAGCGCTTATCGATTGGCTGGGCTTCAAAAGAGAATATATTTATTTTGAGGCCAGGCCTAGAATTCATGGGGAAGCCGGATATAGTTTTTGGAAGCTAATGAGGCTGGCTTTTAACAGCATGATTTCGCTCAGCATTTTTCCTCTTCGTATTGCCGGATATCTGGGCATTATTATTACCATTTTTTCGGGCGTTTTGGGCTTATTTATTTTTATAACCAACTATGTGACAGAGAGTCTTGATTTTTCTGGTCCGGCTATTTTGGCGGTAGTGATTCTTTTTCTTATCGGCATTGTCCTTATTTGCCTCGGACTCATTGCGCTCTATATCGCTAACATCCATTCGGAAGTAAACAATCGGCCGCTTTATGTTGTGAGAAGATCCAGAAAGTAGCTTAGACCAACTTTCATGATTAAATACAGTTTTATAATTCCTGTTAAGGAAATAAACGATTATATTCGGGAGTCCATCCCGAAGATTTTGGAAATTTCCCGGGAGGATTATGAAATAATAATATATCCTGACAATGAGAGCTCGGAATCATGGCCAAAGACAAGGCAAATTGCCAGCGGTCCGGGAGGGCCGGCGATGAAAAGGGGGCTGGCAATGAGAGACGCGTTGGGGGATTTTTTGATTTTTATAGACGACGATGCTTTTCCCGAAAATGACATATTAGAAAAGTTAGACGGCGATTTTTCTGATGAGAAAATAGCGGCCGTCGGCGGTCCGGCAATTACGCCTAGGAATAACAGTTTTTTACAGAAAGTTTCCGGCGGGGTTTATCTGAGCAATTTAGGAGGAAATT
The DNA here is from genome assembly GCA_029567195.1 of bacterium. Classification (GTDB taxonomy): domain Bacteria; phylum Patescibacteriota; class Minisyncoccia; order Moranbacterales; family UBA2206; genus JAKQLJ01. The sequence goes on from JAKQLJ010000020.1 coordinate 14,587, forward strand.
TTCCGGAAAGATATTGCTCTATTGGCAAAAAGAGATTGGTCAGCGACTGGCCAACCGTAAATTTATCTGTTCGAAAAAAAGTTTTTTTGGAAGTAGGCGGTTTTGACTGCAGTTTTTGGCCGGGAGAGGATACAAAATTCTGTCTGGATATAATCAACAAGCTTGAAAAAAACAACAAGATTCTCTATGACCCGGAAATTATAGTTTGGCATCATCGAAGAGAGGGGCTGTTGAGGCATCTGAAACAAGTTGCCGGCTATGGTATTCATCGGGGTTTTTTCGCTAAAAAATATCCTAAAACCTCTTTTAAATTCCGATATTTTGTGCCAAGTTTTTTCTTTTTGTTTGTGGCTTTCGGCTGGCTGACAGTTTTTCTTTCTCCTTGGATTTTTAAACTTTATCTTTTTGGTTGGATTATATACGGTCTGGCTCTGGTTAAGGTTTTTTTTGATATCACTCGGCGCCAGAAAAATGTTTTAGTCGCTCTTTATTCTCTGGTTTATGTTTTTTTCACGCATTTGGTTTATGGAGCCAGATTTATACAAGGATTTTTTTATACTAAAGAATTAAAAAGTAAGCTTAGATAATTTATGGCTGATCAAAATATGCCCGCCAAAGGCGGGTCCGCCTTTGGCGGAAAAATTTCAATTTCTTACCCTCCTTTGGAATCGGAAAAAGGCGTAGCGTGCCTGAGTCAAAATCGCCAGTTTCAATGGTTTGCCCATCCGACTTACATTTATCCGGTCATTCCGGCTTATGCCGCGTCGCTGTTGGCCAAAAACGGTTACCAGGTTTTTTGGGATGACGCTATTGCAGAGGAGCTGACTTATGATCAATGGAAAGAAAGAATAATGCGGGAAAAGCCGGACGTCATTGCTATAGAAACCAAAACGCCGGTCGTAAAGATGCACTGGAGGATAATTGATGAGATAAAAAAAGAATTGTCGAATTTCTCCCTCCCCTCTGTCCCTTCGGGACATCTCCCCTCGGGCAAGGGAGAAGGCAATGGATGGAAGCCAATCTTTGTTTTGATGGGGGATCATGTGACAGCGCGCCCTGAAGAATCGCTCAAGAATTGCCAGGTAGATTATGTAATGGCTTCAGGTGACTACGATTTTATGCTTTTAAATCTAGCCAATCATTTGAGTAAAAACGAACCGCTTGAAGGAGGATTTTGGTATAGAAAAAGTTGTCATTCCCGGACCTACCTGCCAGAAAGGCAGGAAAGCGGTAATTTAGAGACTGGATCCCCAATCAAGTCGGGGATGACAAATTCAGAAATAACTTCTGAATTTGTCAATTCCGGTCCATCAGACATTTCCAAACACAATCTTGACACATTGCCTATAATTGACCGGAAACTCACCAGATGGAAGATGTATGCTTACAAAAACGGCAATTTCAAATATACTCCCGGCGCTTATATGATGAGCGGCCGCGATTGCTGGTGGGGAAAATGCACTTTTTGTTCCTGGACAACTTTTTTTCCAGGGGAAAAATTTCGCACTATGTCTGCCCAAAAGGCGCTGGAAGAAGTGGAAAATCTTATCCGGCTGGGAGTGAAAGAAATTATGGAAGACAGCGGATCTTTGCCGATTGGAAAATGGCTCGATGATTTTTGCAAGGGAATGATTGATAGGGGTTACAATAAAAAAGTGACCATCAGTTGCAATATGCGGATTACCGGCATAAAAAAATTGGAAACATGGAAAATGATGAAAAAGGCGGGTTTTAGATTCATCCTTTTCGGTCTGGAATCGGCCAATCAGGAAACTCTGGACAAAATCAACAAAAATCTCAAAGTCGAAGAGATTGAGCCGGGACTCAAGATGTGTAAATCCGGAGGGCTCGAACCGCATATAACGGCGATGATCGGCTATCCTTGGGAAACAAAAGAAATGGCCCAAAAAACGATTGATTTGGCTAAAGATTTATTTAAAAAAGGTTATGTTGATACGCTCCAAGGAACGATTGTCATTCCTTACCCCGGAACGCCGCTTTATAAGTATTGCGAAGAAAATAATATGCTTCTGACCCGCGATTATGATCATTTTGACCAGCGAGAAATGGTTATGAAATCATCCTTATCGTCAGCTGACGCCAAAGAGATGGTCCAGGGCCTTTATAAATCATTCATGAGCCCGCAGTTTATCTGGCGGAAAATAACTTCTATCAGAAGTTTTGCCGATATCAAGTTTCTTTTTATGGCCGGCTGGAAATGGCTGGGTAAGATGACGGATTTTCACTCTGTCAAATAAGACTTGAGTTTGTTGATCCATTCAACATTAATTCGTCATCCTGAATTTGATTCAGGATCTTCTAATAAACCTGCCTACCGGACAGGCAGGCAAGTTCAGCATAACAAAAAAATAAACAAGCCCTGTTACTTGGTAGAGTTTAACTTTGATTCAATTATCTTTAAATTTCCCTGAATATTCGGGTCGTTAGGATTTGTCTCCGCGGCTTTTTTTATCATCTCATATGACTTTTGGTAATTGCCTCGTTCAAAATAAATGGCGGCTATGTTTTGATAACTTTGCCAAAGGTTGGGATTTATGGAAACGGCCTTTTGATAGCTTTCCAACGCTTCCTCAATTTTTCCCATTTCTATATATGTATTGCCTAGATTATGGTAAGCATCGGCATAGTTGGGATTAATTTCAACGGCTTTTTTAAATTCTTCAACCGCTTTTTCATAATTTTTCTGCCGGCCGTAAACGTCACCCAAATTATTATGAATATTTTGTCCGGAAGGAGAGGTTTTGGCGGTGGCAAGCCAAAGCGTATCTTCATTTTGCCAATCCATATTTCTGACGATGGTCCTTGCAGAAAGCAAAACAATTAGAATGGCAAAAACGGAATAAATAATATTTTTTCGGTTGCTGTATTTTTCAATCAGCCAGTTGAAAAACAGGGCGATAACCACAAATATTCCCAAGGATCCGAGGTAAACATATCGTTCGGCGACTATCCAGGAAATTTTGAAAGGTGTCAGGGTGGGGGAAAGAGTGATGATGAAAAAGGATAGCCAAAAGAAAACGGCTTTGTTTTTTTTCCAGCCGTAAAATATAAAAGCCAAAAACAGAAAAAATACCGACAAAAAAATAATATATTGGAAAGTGCTAAAAAACATCTCTGTTTGGTAAAGGCTTAATTTATCCGGCCAGAAAATTAATTTAAGATAAGAAGAAGTGGCTATTGGAATCTGGACAAATAGGTTGATTGACTGAGTGTCTTGATAGGTAGTTGATTCCAAATCGGCTATCCTGCCACCAATCCTGGCGGCATACATGATAATTAAAAGCAAACTCATCGAGAAGAAAGGGATAATTTTTTTCCAATTATCTTTCAATTTTCCGGCTGAAATTTCATAAACGAAAAGAATAGCAAAAAAAACCATCGATTTTTCAGAAGACAAAAGGGAAAAGGCAAAGGCTAAAACCGCTACCCAGTATATTTTTTTGTTTTCTCCAGAAATAAGATAAAGGAAAAAGGAAAGAAGGAGAAAAAAGCCGTATTGGGAATACGGTCCGCCGGAGATCCATGTTATAGATTCTGCCATAATGGGATGAATGGCGAAAAGCAAAGAAGCAAAAATGGCAATCAATTTTTTATTGGTCAAGAAGTTTAGTATGGCAAAAGCCAAGAAAGACGATCCAAGATGAAAAGCGATATTGATTACACGGAAAAAGGCTGGATTCAGACCGCCGAGGTGAAAAGAAAAAAAATATAAAATATTTCTCACCGATCCTACCAGTGATTGCGTTAGGGCAAAGGTAAAATCTCCCACTCGGGGATTTTTTGAAATAAGCTGAACGTCATCGGAAACAAAGCCATTATCAAAAGCATTAAAATAAACTAAAAAAATAGATAGGGATAACATAATCAATATATTTATGTTATCAGCGATAAATTCTTTAAAATTGAAATTCGAATCTTTCAAAAAAGGCTTATTAGATGGGTTTTTGGCAATGAAGGAGTTGTATTTTTCCTTAGGCCAATGAGTTTTGATGTAGCGGAGAACTTCACCTTCCGGCAAATCCAAGTCCCTCCTTATCTTTTCCAAAGAGAGTCTTTTGATATTTTTCTTGATGTAATGCTTTTGGCTGGATGTCAGAGACATAAGAGTGTTGTTTATTTAATACTATTATATTATGATTTAAAAGTAAATTGATAAAAACAAAAAATGAATCTTTTTGTCCATCTTTTAATTCACATTTTGTTCGGCCTTCTGGCCGGATTTATTGTTTGGAGAATTTGGAAAAAAATAATTCTGTCTTTTTTTTCGGCTCTTCTTTCCGGGGTAGCAGTGGATTTTGATCATCTAATTGATTATTTTCTCGTTTTTGGCGCTGATTTCCGGCTGGATTATTTCATAAACGGCTATTCTTTTTTAAAAAGCGACAAAATTTACGTTTTGTTTCACGGCTGGGAATATGTTATCATAGGGGCGGCGCTGGCGTTAATTTTGGAAAATAAAACAGCAAAAACAATTTTTTTGGCACTGTCTTTAGGGCTATTTTTTCATTTAAGTGCCGATGTTTTTATTGATAATTTGCCGGTGAAATCTTATTCCTTGCTTTATCGGGCTAAAAATAATTTTGATTCTCAAAAATTGCTTTATCCCGATCATTGGCAAAAACACCTGAGGCAAAAAGGGGAGCTAATTTTAATTAAAGAATAAAATGATTGATAATAAATCCGCTTATGGCGGAAAAAAAATATTAGTAACAGGCGGAGCAGGTTTTATCGGGTCGCATTTATGCCGAAGACTTTTGGAAGAGGGGAATGAAGTTTTGTGCGTGGATAATTTTTTTACCGGCAACAAAAAAAACATCCTGGATTTAACGGAAAACAAAAAATTCGAATTTATGCGTCACGATGTGACTTTTCCCCTTTATGTTGAAGTGGATCAGATTTATAACTTGGCTTGTCCGGCTTCGCCTATTCATTATCAGTTTGATCCGGTTCAAACCACCAAAACTTCGGTTCACGGAGCAATCAATATGCTGGGGCTGGCCAAGAGGACAAAAGCCACAATTCTTCAGGCTTCCACTTCTGAAGTTTACGGGGATCCGGAAATTCATCCTCAAGTGGAATCATATTGGGGACGGGTAAATCCTATCGGTATTCGCTCCTGCTATGATGAAGGAAAGAGATGTGCCGAAACCTTGTTTTTTGACTATTGGCGCCAGCATAAATTGCCGATACGAGTTATTAGAATTTTTAACACTTACGGTCCTAATATGCACCCTCGGGACGGCCGGGTGGTTTCTAATTTTATTGTCCAAGCCCTTAAAAATGAAGACATAACCATTTATGGCGACGGATCGCAAACCAGAAGTTTTCAGTATGTTGATGATCTTATTAGTGGCATGATAAAAATGATGGACAATAAGGAAAATTTTACTGGTCCGGTAAACATCGGTAACCCGCATGAATTTACCATAAAGGAACTGGCGGAAAAAGTTTTGAAGATGATTCCGGAAAGCAAAAGCCGGATTATCTACAACGATCTTCCGCAAGATGATCCGAAAAAGAGACAGCCGGATATAACTCTGGCCAAGGAAAAACTCGATTGGGAGCCAAAAATACAGCTGGAGGAAGGGCTTAAAAAAACAATCGGATATTTCAACAGTATAAAGAGTGAATTATAAATTTAATATTGAATTTTTATGAAACAAAAATTTTCATTACCCTTGGTTAATGCTCATACTCATCTGGCGATGATTGCCTTTCGGGGAAAAGCGGAAGACTTACCGCTCGAAAAATGGCTGGAGGAGAATATCTGGCCGGCAGAAAGTAAATTTGTCCGTCCGAAATTTGTTTATGAAAATTCCAAAAAAGCGATAAGGGAAATGCGCAAAAACGGGATTGAATTTTTTTTGGATATGTATTTTTTTGAAGACGAAGTGGCCAGGGCGGCCAGGGAACTGAAAATGAAGGCGGTAATCGGGGAGGCGATGCTTGATTTTCCTACTCCCAGTGCCAAAAATTTCGATGAAAGCATTGTTATTACTGAGAAATTATTAAAAAAATACAAAAAAGATCCTTTTGTTAAAGTGGCGGTTTCTCCCCACTCTATTTATACGGTATCAAAAGAAAACCTGATAAGAGCTAAAAAATTGGCCCGGCAGTATAATGCCATTTATCATATTCATGTAGCGGAAACGAAGTATGAAGTGGAGGAGTGTCTTAAGAATAATAAAATGGCGCCGATTGAGTATCTGGATAAGATCGGGGTGTTGGATGAAAAAACGATTATGGCTCATTGCGTTTGGCTCACTGACAAAGAAATAAACATAATAGCCAAACGAAAAGCGAAGGTTGTCCATTGCCCTTTGAGCAATCTAAAACTCGGGTCAGGCATTGCTCCAATAGCCAAATTAAGAGAAAAGGGGGTGGCGGTGGCTCTGGGAACCGATGGCGCGGCCAGCTCGAATAGGCTTGATATCTGGGAGGCAGGCAAATTCGCTGCTCTCCTTCAAAAAGGCATAAGTCATGATCCGACTAAAATTCCAGCCAGAGAGGCTGTTTACATGATGACAATAGCCGGAATGGAAGCCCTGGGAATAGACAGCATTAAGGGCGTTTCGCTTTCCAATTGGAAGAAAAAATTTCAAAAAATGAAGGATTTTAGTTATCTTTACGAACTTAACTCGGAAAAAATTAAATTTTGGTAAATTTATGGAACGTCCTCTTGTTTCCGTTATTATAACCACCAGAAACGAAGAAAAAAATATCGGCAACTGTCTGGAATCAATAAAAAAACAAAAGTATCCAACGGAACTTTTGGAAATCATTGTTGTGGATAACAATTCAGAGGACAAGACAAAGGAGACAGCCTTAAAATATACGGATAAGTTTTTTAATAAGGGACCGGAACGCAGTGCGCAAAGAAATTATGGGGTGGAAAAATCAAGCGGGGAATATTTTATTTATCTTGATGCCGATATGGTGATGAATGAGAATGTTATTGATCATTCGATAGAAAAGATTAAAAGCAATCCGGAAATAGTCGCTCTTTATATCACGGAAATTGTTACCGGAAAAAAGTTTTGGAGCAAAGTCCGAAGGTTTGAGCGGAGTTTTTATGACGGAACGGTCATTGATTGCGTTCGGTTTATAAAAAAAGACAAATTTCTGGAAGTCGGGGGATTTGACGAGAAACTGACTGGTCCTGAAGATTGGGATTTGGATAAAAAATTGAGAAATATTGGGAAAACCGTTCTTTTGAAAACCCCTATTTATCATAATGAGGCAGAATTTAATATAAGAAAATATCTTAGTAAAAAAGGATATTACGCTCAAAATTTTAATGCCTATATTGCCAAATGGGGGAAAGATGACCCGGACGTCAGCAAGCAATTTGGATTTTTTTATCGATTTTTCAGTGTTTTTTTAGAAAGAGGAAAATGGAAAAAAATTATTTTTCATCCTATTCTAACACTGGGGATGTATTTGCTTAGATTTTTGGTAGGGATAAAATTTTTGTTTCGTTAGATTTAAATAATTGATAAAGAGGCTGAAAATATGCTATATTGGGTTAAGTTATCTTTGCGAAAACAAGGATATGTTTTTTGATTAATTAATTAAAAATTCACAAAAAAAATGAAAAAAATGCTTGTTACTGGATCAGGGGGGCTTATTGGATCAGAATCCGTCCGATTTTTTTCGGAAAAAGGATTTGAAATTCATGGAATCGACAATAATATGCGGGCTTATTTTTTTGGGAAAGATGCCAGCACAGAATGGAGCGTAAAAGAACTCAAAAAAAATATTCCTAATTATGTTCACCATGATGTTGATATTCGGAACAAGGAAGGGATTGAAAAAATATTTAAAAAATATAAATTTGATCTTATAGTTCATACTGCTGCTCAACCGTCTCATGATTGGGCGGCCAGAGAACCATACACTGATTTTGAAGTCAATGCTCACGGGACATTAGTTATGCTGGAAAACTTCAGAAATTATTGTCCGAAAGCGGTTTTTATTTTTACTTCTACTAATAAAGTTTATGGTGATACTCCCAACATCTTGCCTATAGTGGAACTAGAAAGTCGTTTTGAGATTGATGTTCGTCATCCTTTTTATAAGGGAATAGATGAAAGTATGAGCATTGATCATTCTAAGCATAGTATTTTTGGAGCTTCTAAATGTGCGGCGGATATAATGGTTCAGGAATATGGACGTTATTTTAATTTAAAAACAGCTGTTTTTAGGGGAGGTTGCCTAACAGGCCCTAACCACAGCGGAGCAGAACTTCATGGATTTTTAGCCTATCTTGGCAAATGTATTGCTACTGGCAAACAATATACAATTTTTGGTTATAAAGGAAAGCAAGTCCGGGATAATATTCACTCCTATGATTTGGTTAATGCTTTTTGGCATTTTTACAAAAAACCGCGAATAGCGGAAGTTTACAATATGGGTGGTGGACGTCATTCTAATATTTCCATGAAGGAGGCGATAGAAAAATTTGAAAAAATTACCGGGAAAAAAGCAAATATAAAATATATCAAGCAAAACCGAATTGGAGATCATATCTGGTATATAAGTGATGTATCTAAATTTCAAAGGCATTATCCGAAATGGAATTTTAAATATGGAATTGATGACATTATGCATGAGATTTGTAAGTACGGTCATTTCTAAGTAAATTTTATGAATTATAAAACCATTCTTATAACCGGTGGAGCGGGATTCGTCGGATCAAATCTGGCGCTAAAGCTAAAAAAACAATATCCGGACGTAAAGATTATCTCTCTGGACAATTTGATGCGGCGCGGTTCAGAGCTCAATCTGTCAAGATTGAAAAATGCCGGGGTGGAATTTATCCATGGCGATATCAGAAACAAGGAGGATCTGCTCAATTTAAAGGATAAAATAGAATTGATAATTGAATGTTCGGCCGAACCGTCCGTTCTTGCCGGCACAGAAGGATCGCCGGAATATGTCATTAATACCAATTTAATTGGAACATATAACTGTCTGGAGCTGGCCAGAAAAGACAGGGCGGATGTGGTTTTTATGTCAACCAGCCGGATTTATCCGGTGGATGGAATTGCCAAACTCAATTTTATTGAAGAGGAAACAAGGTTTTCCATTGCTCCTGAACAAAGCGTGCCGGGAGCAGCGCCCAAGGGGTTTTCAGAGGAATTTCCCCTGGGGAAAAACCGTTCTTTTTATGGAATGACGAAGCTTTGCTCGGAGTTTTTAATTAACGAATACGCGGCGGCTTATGGCATAAAGGCGGTTATCAACCGGTGCAGCGTGATTACCGGTCCGTGGCAAATGGGGAAAATTGATCAGGGGGTGGCGGTTCTCTGGGTAGCCAGGCATATTTGGGCTAATAAGCACCTTTCTTATATTGGTTATGGCGGGTCTGGAAAACAAGTGCGTGATTTTATCCATATTGACGATATTTTTGATGTGATAAAGACAGAAATGGAAGATATGGAAAAGCACAATGGGGAAATTTATAATATCGGTGGCGGACTGGAAAACAGTTTATCTCTTTTGGAGATGACCAAGATTTGTCAGGAAATTACCGGTCATAAACTGGAGATCGGATCAATTGCCCAAGACAGGCCTAACGATGTAAAATCATATATCACCGATTTTAGTAAATTTGAAAAATCTACCGGCTGGAAACCTAAAAAAAATGTAAAAGAAACATTGACTGATGTCCATCAGTGGATTATGGAGAATAAGGAACAACTGGAGAGCATCTTAAATTAATGAAAAAAATTCTTTTTTTAAACCACAATCAGGAAAATTTTGGCACTTATTATCGTTGCCTTTTTTTGGGGAAAAACCTGGCCAAGAGAGGGCACAGGATTACTATGCTCTGCGCTTCAGGTAAAAAGTTTGATCTTTTGGTGCGCCGAAAAAAGATAAGTGAAAATTTTACTATTATTACTTTACCCCGCATAAAATACCACGAATATTTTACCGGTCAGATTATTTTCCGCTTGCCGTTGGCTCTCTTTTTTGTTCTTTTTTCTCACTATGACATCTGCCATGCTTTTACCGTAGCCCAGCCGCAAATTGCTGTTCCGGCATGGGTGGCCAAAGTTATTCGTCGGAAAAAACTGGTTATCGACTGGGATGATCTCTGGGGCGGAGGATTTGCGGAAGAGCATGGCGGAATTATTTCAAAGGTTCTTGGATTTTCCGAAAGATATTTTCTTCGCTTTGCTGACAGAATAACCTATGTATCTGAATTTATCGGAGAGCAAATCGAAAAAGTTAAGTTAAAAACGAAAAAAATAAAAATTCCCAACGGTTCAAACACGGAACAAATTTCTCCTTTAGAAAAAGGAAAAAGCCGTCAAAAATTGGGACTCAAAAACGAAGAAAATTATCTTGTTTCTATCGGCAATACTTATACTGATAGTCTTGGACTTATGCTTGAAGCTTTCCGGGAAACACTAAAAAAAGAAAAAGTCAAACTTATTATGGTAGGGGAAGGAAAAGTAACGGGAAAATTCAAGAAGCTGTTTGACGAACTCAAGGAAAATATAATTGTTACTGGCAAAAGGCCCTTTGGCGAAGTGCCTCTTTATCTTTCCAGCGCCAATGTCCTTCTTCTGCCGATGGATGATAACGGTATTGAAAAAGCGCGTTTTCCTATGCGGTTTGGCGATTATCTTTGTGCCAATCGACCGATAATTTCCAATGCTGTGGGAGAGGTCGAATATTATATTAAAAAATATAATTGCGGCCTGGCTTCAAGCCCGGCTTCTTCCCAGGAATTTTCCCAAAATATTTCAAAGGCTTTGAATGACAGGAATTTATCTGATACAATTGGCTTAAATGCCAGGAAATTAGCCGAGGGGGATCTTAATTGGGATAACATCGGGGAAAAGCTGGAAAAAGAAGTGTATTTTAAAGTCTGAGGTATTTTTAATAAATTTTTATTATGAAGATATTATTAGCCAATCCGCCTTATCGAGTTTCTCTTAATGAACGGGAGGAACGATTTTTTATTCGTGCCGGATCACGTTGGCCTTTTTCTGTCACTAAGTGCAAAAACGAAAAATCTGAATATATGCCCTTTCCTTTTTATCTAGCTTACACTGCCGCCATGCTGGAAAAGGAAAAGGAAAAGGAAGAGGGAATAGAGGTCTTTGTTGAAGATAGCATCGCTCTTAATGAAACGGAGGAAAAATTTCTGGAAAAAGTCAAAAAAATAAATCCGGATGTTGTTCTTTTTGAAACTTCGACCAACACCATTCGTCATGACATTGGGTTGGCCAAAAAAATCAAGGAGTTTAATGGTAATGCCAAGATAGTTATGGCCGGTTTTCATGTAACAGCGCTTGCCAGGGAAACTTTTGATATTTCCGGCCAGGCTATTGATTTCCTGCTGCTTTCTGAATACGAATTCAATTTTTTAGAGCTTCTAAGAACTTTGAAGAGGGGCGGAGAATGCTCTGGTCTTGAAGGAATTGCTTTTAAAAAAGGGGATGAAATAATAATCAATCCGGTAAAATCGCTTCTTGATATTTCCAAATTACCTTACCCTGCCAGACATTTTTTTCCTTCTAACGGAAACAACGATCTAAGTGTTTATTGGGACGGATTTTGCCAGACAAAGCCGGCAATTCAAATGCATGCTTCCCGCGGTTGTCCTTTTCGTTGTAATTTTTGCGTCTGGAATCAGATAATGTATCGGAATGAAAAATACCGCCCTTTCCCGGTAAATTATATTTGCGACGAAATCGAATCAGTCATTAAAGAGTATGGAGCTCGGGAAATATATTTTGACGATGATACCTTCACTGGAAACAAAGAACATGTTTTAGATTTTTGCCGGGAGATGATAAAAAGAGGCCTTCATAAAAAAGTTTTCTGGTCGGCTATGGCTGATTTTATGATAACGGACGAAGAGATGATAAGGACCATGAAAAAATCCGGCTGCATCGGTTTGAAATTTGGAGTGGAAAGCGGAAATAAGGATATATTAAATCATATTGGAAAGCCAATTAATTTTAATAAATTAAAAATCAATACTAGTCTTTGCGCCAAGCTGCGCATCAAGACTCATGGCACCTTTACTTTCGGCCTTTCCAGGGAAACTAGGAAAACCATGGCCGAAACTTTAAATCTTGCCAAATCTATAGATTGTGATAGTGTTCAGTTTAGTATAACCACTCCTTTTCCGGGAACAAGATATTATGAGGAATTGAAAAAAGAAGGAAGACTTTTGTCGGAAAAATGGGAAGATTTTGACGGCAACAATAATTGTGTTGTCAAATTCGATGATTTTAACAGTGAATTCATAGTTGATTTTTATAAAAAAGCCACTGGCCGGTGGTTGAGACACAAATTAAAGCAGCCTCGATGGTTTTGGCGGCAGCTTTATTATCTTAACCGTTCCCGGTCATGGCAGGGCAACAGTTTTATTTTTAAGCGAATGAGGAGGGCGCTGATTTTGGTTTTAAGCAGATAAGGAAATAAAAAATGGCAGAAATAAAAATAAAGCTGATGAAATCGGCTTTTTACAACGAAAAAGAAACCAAGGAGAAGCTGGCCAAATTTGTAATGGAAGCTTCTTTTTTCAGCATGGGCGAACAATGTCGAAAGTTTGAGAATGATTTTGCCAAAAAACAAGGTAGAAAATTTGCCGTTTTTCTGACCAGCGGATCAAGTGCCAACCTTGTGCTTATTCAGGGATTGCTCAATCTGGGACGGCTCAAGAAAGGCGACAAGGTGGGGTTTTCAGCTCTAACCTGGTCAACTAATGTTATGCCTTTAATTCAGCTGGGACTTATTCCAGTTCCCTTGGATTGCAGCCTGAAAACGCTTAATGTTTCTCCGGCAGAAGTGGAAAAGAAAGCGGATGATATCAAAGGAATTTTTCTTACTAATACACTGGGTTTTTCTGATGATATAGAAAAAATCAAGGAAATCTGTCAGAAAAAAAATATTGTTTTTCTGGAAGACAATTGCGAATCGATGGGTTCGGAAGTGAATGGAGTGAAGCTGGGAAATTTTTCCTTAGCCTCCACCTTTTCTTTTTTTATCGGTCATCACATGTCCACTATTGAAGGCGGAATGATCCTGACGGACGATTCAGAACTTTATAATATGCTGCTTATGACCAGGATTCATGGCTGGGATCGGAATTTGCCAGAAGAAGAAAAAAAAAGAATGAGGACCCTTCACGGAATAGATGATTTTTATAGCAAATACGCTTTTTATGATTTGGCTTATAATGCCCGGCCGACTGAAATCAATGGCTTTTTGGGAAATTCCCAGCTTCCTTATTGGGACGAGATAGTTTTTAAACGCGAAGGCAATTTCAAACTTTTCCAATATGTAGCCAGAAAGAATGACGATTTGTTTTTACTGGATTTTCCTCATATGAACATTATTTCTAATTTTGCTTATCCGGTTATTGCTAAAGATAAGGGGAAAGCGGATTTTTATAAACGAAAAATGGAAGAAGCGGGAGTGGAAATAAGGCCGATTATCGCCGGAGATATAACCAAGCAGCCTTTTTTCAAGAAATATGTTTCAGAAACGACAACTTGTCCTAATGCTGATTTTATTCATAGTAACGGCTTTTATTTTGGCAATAATCCGGAAATGAATCAGGGGGAACTGGAAATTTTATGTAACGCGTTGGAAAAGAAACAATAAAAAAATAACTAATACTAATTCGAACACCGACTATGTTAAAAAACGAGAAAAAAACCGAAAAGATAATCCTGTTATTTTTATCTTTGCTTTTGTTTTTTCTGATCTTGATTACGCCCCGGGTCATAGGCGAAGGCGGTTCCATAAGATTAGATCGCGGATCGGCCATTTCCCTTTTTATGGCTATTGAACTTGGCGCGTTTATTTATATAATTTACGCCTACTTGGTTTTAGATAAGAATGTTTCTTCTGTTTTTCAGGAAAAAAAAGAAAACATGGAATATTCCAACTTTAACATTTCTCTTCAGGCTGATGAAAAGGAATTGGGAGAAAAAAAAGAAGAAAGAAAACAAAATAAAAAAAAGGCTTTGATTACCGGAATAACCGGACAAGACGGATCATACTTGGCAGAGCTGCTTTTGGAAAAGGGCTATGAAGTTCACGGGATTGTCCGGAGAGTGAGCACATTTAACCGCCAAAGAATTGAACATCTTTTCATTGATCCGCATGTAGACAAATTTGACATCCATCTTCATTATGGCGATCTGACTGATAGCGATTCTTTGCGCCATATCATTAATAAGATAAAACCGGATGAGATTTATCATCTGGGCGCGCAAAGTCATGTCCGGATCAGTTTTGATATATCTGAATTTACCGGCAATACTACCGGACTGGGAACATTGAGGATACTGGAAGCTATCAGGGACTCGGGTTATCCGATAAAATTCTATCAAGCTTCCAGCAGCGAGATGTTCGGTAAAGTCAAAGAAACTCCCCAAACGGAAACGACGCCATTTTATCCGCGCTCCCCTTATGCCTGTGCCAAAGTTTATGCTTACTGGCTCACAGTTAACTATCGGGAAAGTTATGGCATTTTTGCTTGCAACGGAATTTTATTTAATCACGAATCGGAAAGAAGGGGGGAAAATTTTGTCACTCGAAAAATTACTATTGGTTTGGCCGGGATAAAGGCGGGAAAGCTCCAGAAGCTTTATCTTGGCAATCTGGACGCCAAGAGGGACTGGGGCTATGCCAAGGATTATGTTGAAGGAATGTGGAGGATGTTACAACAAGAAAAGCCGAGCGATTATATTTTAGCTACCGGGGAAACTCACAGTGTCCGGGAGTTTGTCGAAGAAGCGGCAAAGCACGCCGGAATGGAGATTGAATGGCAAGGAGAAGGGTTGGAAGAAAAAGGAATAGACAAAAAAAGCGGAAAAGCGGTTATTGAAATTGACCCGCGTTATTTCCGGCCGGCAGAAGTCGATCTTCTGATTGGCAACCCGGAAAAATCCAAGAGGGAGTTGGGCTGGGAAGCCAGGACAAAATTTGCCGATCTTGCTAGAATTATGATGGAGCATGATTTGAAAAATATTAATAAAATTTTTCCCTAAAAATGAGCAAAATAAAAAAAAGAATATTGGTTACTGGCGGGACGGGATTTTTGGGAAAAAACCTTGTTCCAAAACTGGCTCAAAAATTTGAGTCGGTAACCGTTATTGCTCAGGAAAGGGAAAGGAATATCTTTTCTGGTTTGGATAATGTTCGAATATTGATTGGAGACATAAAAAATGAGGGATTTTTGCAGAGAGCCTTAAAGAAAAAAGATATTTGTTTTCATTTGGCATCTTTTAAAAGGAATTTTAAATATCACACGGAAAACCCGGGGAAAGTTTTTTGGGAAAACGAGGAGATTTCCCATTCTTTTTTTAAAAGCGTTTTTGAAAGTAGCTTAAAAAATCTGATAGTTATGGGATCAGCGGCTGTATATGCGCCAAAAGATTCTTTTATTTCGGAATCTGATCCGCTTAATCTCGAAAGCCAGGATGCTTATGCTCTTTCCAAGATATCGGCTGAAAATGGCGCGCGCGTCCTTTCTTATTCTCGTCCTGATATGTCCATTGTTCTTGTCCGGTCGGATAATTTTTATGGAGAAAAAGATAATTTTGGTCCGGAAGCCCAAGTCTTGCCTTCTCTTATTCGGAAATCAATCGAAGACGAGGAAATTGTTGTCTGGGGAAGCGGAAGACAGAAAAGAACCTTTATTTTCGTGGAAGATGTTTGTGACGCTCTGATCAGGTTGGGAAAACTAAAAAAAGGATTTTATGTTTTTAATATCAGCACCGGCGAAAAAACCGACTTTAAAAAAATTATTAAAATAATTAAAAAAATTGTAAAAGGCAACAAGAAAGTTATTTTTGATACTTCCAAACCGGAAGGTGCCAGTTGTCGTTTGGTTTCGGCCGAAAAAATCAAAAAGGAATTAAAATGGAAGCCGAAATATAATTTGGAAAAAGGATTGGAAAAAGCTATAAGATATTATTTAGAAAATAAAAATTGACAAAGATAATGCGTGTAGGTATTTTAATCAATTCTATCGAAGTCTTTGGTGGAATTGGAAAAATTGCAATTGAAGAAGTAAAAAATTTGAGAAAGCTGGGCGTGGATGCTGAGCTTTTAGTTTTTTCTGACTGGGGGAAGGAGAATAAGTATGAGGAAATTTCCTGCGATATTCCGATAGTGAGGTTGCCACAAAGATTGCCCAAGAGTCTTAGGATTAACAGAAAAGTTCCTTTTTTTACCGTTTGGAATTTTTGCCATCTTTTTTATCCGCTTTATCTTCCCTTTTATATAAAAAAGGGAGAATGGGATCTAGTCATCAACCATGAGTCATATCTGACTTTTTTTCTTCTTCGTCTGAAACGGAAAAAAATAAAATATATCCAGTTTATTTGGGATCCGATTTCGTATATAATCAAGAGGGTGTATACCAAGGGGATTTTAAATTACTTAAATCGAACACTATATCGTATCGGATTATGGCTTGATCATCTTTTTATTCGCAAGTCGGAAATGGTATTGACCGGCGGTCAGGCGCACGAAGAATTTATAAAAAAAACAGGAAAGAAATATAAAATACTTTACCCTTCCGTTTATCCCCAGGAAAAAATAAATGAAAATAGGGAAAAATTCGTTTTTATGATGACGGCATGGAAACAAGGAAAAAATCCAGAGTATGTCTTGGAGCTTTTGGAAAAAATGCCGGAACTCAGGATAAAAATGGGTGGATTATGGCTGGATAAAAATTATGAAAAAAGCTTTCGGTCATTGGTAAGGGAGAAAAAATTGGAAGAGAGAATAGAAGTTCTGGGCAGCATCAGCGAAAGGGATCTGAATAACTATTTATCCCGGGCAACGGTTTTGTTGCAAACCAATGATGATAGGGGGTTTGGCATGCCGGCCTTAGAGACGGCGGCTTGTGGCTGTTCGTTTATTATTCCCGAGGGACAGGGCGTATGTAATCTTTTTTCCAACGAGAAAGAAGGATTTTTTACCAGGGAAAAAGATACGGAAAGGATAATTTCGCTTCTTGGCCGGTTCTTGTCTGATCAGGTTTTTGCCCGGCAGATGGGAAAAGCGGCATGGGAAAGGGTAAAAAATAATTACTCATGGCGAATTCATGCCCAGGAAATAATTAATTTGGCCAGGGGTTTAAAATAATCCAGTAATAAATCTGGTCTTTGATTTTCTGTTTCAATTTTTAAATTTAATTTATGCCTTCCGCTAAAAAAATAATAAAAATAGCTCTTTCTAATCCGCAATCGGCCCTTCTTCAGGGATTTCATAAATTACGAAGAAAAAGCCGGCTGGAATATAATCTGAAAAGCGGTTGGAGTCTGTGTCCTGATTTCATCACCTTTCTTATAACTAAAAGATGCAACTATCGCTGCTATCGTTGCAGTGCTCATGCGCCGGAAGAAATGAAGGAGCAACTGGCGGCCGAAATGACAACAGATGATTATAAAAGAATAATTGACGAAGTGGCGCCTTATAAGCCGGCTATTTATTTTTGCGGTGGAGAGCCAACGTTGCGGGACGATCTTGTAGAAATAATAAAATATATTAAAAAGAAAAAGATGCTTTGCGCCATGACTACCAACGCCAGCCTTCTGGAGGAAAAATTAGCGAAAGACTTGGTGGAGTCGGGAATTGATTTTATCTCTATTTCTCTTGATGGTGACGAGGCTGCTCATGATAGGTCTCGGGGGATTCCAGGCGCTTATAAAAATGTTCTAAGGGGAGTCCGGAATTTACAAAAATATCGGGGCAAAAAATCCCGGCCGCACATAAAGCTGGTGGGCATTATCGATCCGGAAAACCCCATAGTTTCCCGCCATGTGCTTGAAATGGCCAAGAGTCTGGGAGTAGACGAGGCTAATTTCGGGCACCTGATGTTTTATCCAAAAAATGTTAAAATTGATCAGGAGGAATTTGCAGCTAAATATAAAATCGGATCGGATTATATAACCGGAATGGAAGCGGAAAAAGATTTCCAATCTGACATAAGCGGGCTCAAAAAAATGATCCGGGAAATAAGAAAATTTGAGGGTGTCCATACGAGCATTGCCCAGGGATTTGAAATCGACGTAGAAAAATATTACGCCTCTCCTTATCAATATCCGAGCTTGAAATCCGAGTGTATGACGCCCTGGTTTTCCGCCATAATCCGGCCTGACGGGAATGTTTCATCTTGTATGGAATTTGATGTTGGAAACATCAAAGAGAGAAAATTTCTTAAAATTTGGAATGATCCAAAATGGAAACTGTTTCGCCGGTTAAAATCCAGAAAAAAAGAGCATATTCCGGCCTGTTTTCGTTGCGGAGAGGGGCAGAAAATAAAATTTGATTAAAATGAAAAATGTATTATTTTTTAATCTAAATAGGATCACCTATCAAGGCGGCGCGGAGAGTTATATAATAGATATAGGCAATAAGCTTCTGGAATCAGGAAGGCCGGTAGTATATATTGGAGATTTTCGGATTATTTTAAAATTGTTCGTTATTATTGGATTTTTGCTTCGAAATATTTCTTTTTCTAAGTGTAAAAAAATTATAAAGGAAATAAATCATTATCCGGTAACAGATGAAAATAAAATAAAATTTTCAATCAGCTCCATAACGGTTAAGTTTATTTGCCCCTTTTCCCTTCAGAGAAGAAAGATAAAAAGTTTAGTGAAAGAATCCGCCACTATTTTTGTTAAAAATGAATTTATTGATATGATGTTTTTTTGGCTTTTTATGCCCAAGCCGGAAAAAAAATATGCCATTATTTTCACATCAATAAAATATCCGGAAACAAAAACCTTTCGGGCCAAAATTCACAATTTATTTTATCTGGGAAGCATCTATAAGTTTTTTTTAAAGAGATATGACGGATTGATTGTGTCCAATATGGCTGATTATGATTTATTAATTTCTCATTTCAAAATAAACAAGGAAAAAATTATTTATATTCCCTATGGCCTTGATTTCGATGAATTCAGGAAGAAAAAAATTGATTTTGATATTTCCGGACTAAAAGAAGAAAAAAGAAAAATCCTTTTTGTCGGCCGGCTAGAAGAGCAAAAAGGAATAGAGGATTTGATAAAAATAATTTCCAAGGCTAATAAATCCGAAAATAATTACCAATTTATAATTATAGGAGACGGACCGTTAAAAGAAAAAATAGAAAAATTATCAAGGGAGCAAGAAAATGTTATTTATCTGGGGGCGAAGCAGCACGGCGAAGTTCTGGGAATTTATGAAAAAGCAGATATAATTGTTGTTCTTTCTCGCTGGGAAACGTTTTGCTATGTGGCGCTGGAGGCTCAATTAAGTGGCAAGCCGGTTTTGGCCTATGACGTTTCCGGTCCCAACGAAATTATACTAGACGGAGTTTCCGGAAAAATAATAAAAGGTGACTGGAAAGAAATGCTAAAAAATTTAGACGTTGATTATAATTTTGATAAAAATTATTTTGCCTATAAATTTTCGCAGGACAGAGTTCTGGAGAAATACCGGGCCATTTTAAATTAATATATGTTTGAAGAAATATTGCATAAAATATTTAACAAGACAAAAATGTGGTTTCGAAAGGAATCCGCCTGGGCTTTTCTATTGGCTTTCATCAATCTTATTGTTATCTGGAATATTTTCGATACCAATTTTCTGATGGGGGTAGATGAATTTTCTCTTCAGTATGATGGATTTTTTGCCGAAAAATCATCGCTATATACATGGAATGACTGGATTAATCTGGGCCATAACAATCTTTCTACTAATAATATTGCTTATCTGGCCTTGTTTAATTTTTTTAATTTTATTTTTTCTTCTTCTGTTGTCGAAAGGATTCTTTACTGGATACTTTTCTTTTTCTGCTGTTACTCAATGTTTATCTTACTGGCCAGATATTACAAAATAAATTATTTCGTCGCTGCAACCTTTTCCCTGTTTTTTGAATACAATCTCCACCATGTGATTATGCCGCTGGCTGTAAATCCCAAGCTGGTTTATATTGCCCTGCCCATGGTCATTATCATATTAAAAAAATATATTCTGGACAGAAAACTGCTGAAACTTTCTATTGTTATGCCTCTTGGCCTTTTGGTAATTGCCCAGGTGGCGGCCAACCCGCCGGCTGTTTCGATTATTTTTATTTTAATTTTGGCTTATCTTATTTATCAAATTATTTTAAAAAACATTAAATTTAAAGAAGCGTTGCTTTTCTTTTTTGGAGCGTCATTTTTTTTCGTTCTTTTCAATTTTTGGTGGCTTTCCACTCTGATTCCAGCCATGCTGGAATCATCAGGTAATATTGTTACGGGTTTAAACGCGGCGATTCTAAGAGCTTCGCAATATCTCAATGTTTTTAACGTAATGAGATATTTGGGCTATGGGCCATGGTGGCTGGGTGAGGGAGTCGGACATAAATATGTCCAATTTTCCCAAGTTTTTGACGGCAGTTATTTCCTTATTGCTTATTCTTTTCTCCCGCCACTTTTTATCATCGGCGCCTTGGCACTTTTTGGTCTTAGTAAGCAAAAAAACTACTGGAAAGAAAAAGATCTCATTTTTTGGGTGCTGATTTTTATTTTTGGCGTATTCTTGGCGAAAGGAATTAACGCGCCCGGAGGGTGGTTTTTTGGTTTTCTGTGGCAAAACATCCCGGGCTTTTGGATATTCCGCGACCCTTGGGCGAAATTCATCCCATTGGTGGTTTTATCTTCGGTAATCACCGGGGCGATAGTTTGTGATTATATCATTCAAAGATTCAAGATTTTCAGGGTGGCAATTTTAGGAATTATGTTGATAACTGTATATTTTTATGCTGTCTTCCCTGATATTTATTATAACGATAACTTTTTGACTATGCGCAGCTTGCATGTCGACGTTCCCCAATATTGGGAGAATTACGCGGATAAATATGAAAAGAAAAAACTTGTTATGCGCAATCTTACTTTTCCCAAAACTCCCAACGGCAGCCACTTTTTTTCTAGCGGATTTTCCGGTCCCTTGCCTTTTATTTCTCTTGTTTCCCGCCAGCCTTTTATTATCTATCCCAATTTTAGCAATACGGGAAATGTCAACGACAGAATAATCGATGATTTTTACGGTTCCGAATATAAAAATTCCAAACTGTGGAGTTATTTGAATGTCGGTTATGCTACTCAGCAGAATGATTATAACTGGCTGGTCGGATATAAAGACACTTTTCCTCCTTCGGAAATGGAGAAAATTCTAAATAGCATAGAATTTTTGGAAAAAAAGGATAGTTTTGGAAATTTTGACTTCAATTATATCAGAGGAATAGATTTCGGAAGAGACAAGACGGGTGAGGAAAGGCGATTGATTGCCGATGAACTTCGCGGTCGATCGGCACTAGACATTTATAAATTAAAGCCAAATTATTTTCTTCCGCTTGTTTATATCCCCAAAGAAATAACCTTTTCTTCGAGGGAAGTAGAAAGTATTGCGCGAATTTCCAATGAACAAAAATTGGGCGTTTCTTCAGCAGTTTTTTTTCTAAACCAAAACAACGGCGAAATCGATGAAGAAAATATTAAAAAAACAAAAATCCTGAATAATTATCAGAAAAGTGATGATACCACGGTGGAATTTAAAAAAATCAATCCGACAAAGTATAGGATTATAGTGCATAATGCCAGTTCTAAATTTCCTTTGGTTTTTTCAGAGAGTTTTCATGAAAAATGGAAAATTTATCTGGTCAATGAATTTTCTAAGGATAATAAGCCTGCAAGCTTCTTAAGCGAATATAAAATTTTGGATGGAAATGATGATGATCAGGCAACCAAAGAGGAGCTTAGTGGTTATATACAAAACGGTTGGATTAGCACATTGGGAGAGGGAAAAGAAAAACAAACTGAATATTACAAGCAAAAGGACAGCAAAAGGAAATTGGATTATGTGGAAAAATATAAAATAAGTTTTGTTTCTAAAAATTTTCAAGGAACCATTCAAAACGATAATTTACCCGATGGTTATTTTTGGGAAACATGGTTTAAAAATCCGATCAGCGAGGAGGATAATCATCTTATGGTTAACGGATATGCCAACTCTTGGATTATAGACGTAGAGAAAATGTGCAAGGACAATCCGAATTTTTGCGTAAATAATCTTTCTTGTGAAACGGGGCAGGGCAAATCTTGTCTTTCACAAGACAAGGGTGAATCTTATGATTTTGAACTGGTGGTTGAATTTTGGCCGCAAAGACTTTTTTATATCGGAGTGGTCGTTTCTTCGGTTGCCCTGTTGCTCTGCGGGGGATATTTAGCGTATGATTGGCGCAAGAGAATGAATAATAAATTTTTTATAAATAAAAAAGGGGAAGAATATAAAAATGGCAAAAAAATTATTTAGATTTATAAAAGAAAACAAGCAATATGTTTTAGCAGCCTTGGCACTGATAATGTTTTTTCTGATTGGCAGGATTTTCCCGGCCAATATCATTACTTCAAAAAGTTGTGAGGGAGGAAAATGCAAAGCGGTTATCAAGGCTCCTGACTTGACCAATGAGAAGCCAAGGTTTTATGTTAATGATATTTTTAATTCCCGGGAAAAAGAATTCTATCGGATAATTTTTGAAGCAAAATCCAACAGACCAACCAGTCTGAGTATTTTTGCCGCCAATCCGCTGGATGAAAATAAAAAAATGAAGGAAGTGGAATTGGAAAGTGTCAATAACTATCAAACGAAGGAAATTTTTCTTGCGTCCGATAAAATTTATACGGATTTGCTGTTCAAAAAAAATAATCCTCAGGACGGAGCTGATGTCAGTATCGGCCATATTTATATTTCCCGCCTGAATATTTCCAGCGAAGAAGAAATTAAAAATCTTTCTCCGACCATAATCGGCGGCGCTGATGCGGAAATTCTCGATCAAAAACAGGAAAACAACAGCGCTTCTTTTGATCAGCTCAAAGAGCCGGGAGTTTTTTTGGGACAGACTTTTGAAGCCGAATTCAACTATATTACCGGAGTATCTTTGGATATTGATATTATCAAACAGAGCAATATGGGGGATAAGAAATATTCCCTGGAGCTTCGAGAGGTGGAAGACGAGGATACGGTTCCTAATATCAAAAGTGATCCGTTGGCCATAGTTAAATTTTCAGCAGACGGCATAGAGGAATTTCGCCAGGAAAACGGAAAATTTCTTTTTCCGATTATGGCCAAATTAAAAAAAGACAAAAAATATTTTATCGGCATTAATAACGACAATGTAAAAACCAATGAATTTAATTATCTGATTCCCAAAGGCACGAAAAACGGCAATGCTTATGCCAAGGGATCGGCAGCTGTCAAGTATAAAAAATATTCCTATCTGACTACCGGCGATCTTTATTTTAAAACTTTCGGCTTTAATCTCAAAGAATACGAGGGGTACAATATTTTACCGGGAACGATCATCGAGGATCGAGGAAAGGGGCAATTGTTTTTTTCATACTCTCAAAGAAACAACAAATATGAATTTATCAACTCAGATTCCGTTTCCGAGGACATTTATTTTGACGGGGAAAACAATTATATGGCGGGAACAATCAGGGAGGGGAGGGATTCTTTCATAATTTATAAGGTTAACACTATTCATCCGTTTAAAAACTTTTCTATTTCTGCCAGTCAGGGCGATTTGAATTTAAACAAGATAAGAATATATTTTTCTTTTGATAAAAAGGACTGGCAAGAAGCTCCATGGGAGACAAAAAATGAGTTGCAGGTCTGGGATTATACCAGCTTGCAAGTTCCGAATAATCAGAAAGAAATATACGTGAAGATAGAACCGGAAAAAGACAAATATCCCGGTCAGACAAAATTTGGCGTGAAAAACTTTAAATTTCAAGCGGAACTTATTAAGTAAAAAAATGACTCCCCAATTTATTAGAAAAAATGGTTTTTTTATCGGCGGGCTTTTTCTTTTGTTTCTTGTTGTTTTGGTAAATATTTTTCCCAGCGGATATGTTTTTGGCGGCGGCGATACAATCCAATTTTTTGGAAATTGGGAAAATCTCAGGTCGTTATTTTTTGATTGGGGCGGAAGAGCCTGGTTCTTTTATCTGATATTTTATTTGCTTAATATTTTTGGCATTTCGGAAGCCGGTCAGCTTTCCTGGTATCTGGGTGTTTTTATTTTCGGATCCTACATTTCTTTTTTTATTTTTTCCCGTTTAATTTTAGAAGATTCTCCAGGAAAGAGGGCTTTTGCCTCCCTTTTTTATGCGCTTAATCTCTATACCCTTTTTATTTTTACGGGCAATTGGGGCTATTCCTATTTTCCGTCCCTTTATATTTTTCTTCCGCTGATGTTGCTGTTTTTCATTAAATTCATAAAAACTCAAAAAAATATTTTTGGGGCGCTGTTTGTGCTGATTCTCTTTTTGGGCTCTTCCGGGTTTGGCAATCCGGCCTTTTTACTTTCTTTTATTATTTTTCTTTCAGCTGTTTTTCTGGGACTCTTAATTTTTGGATATTTTCAATGGGACAATAAATTGGCGGTAAAACTGTTTTTTCTGGCGGTTTTTTCTTTTTTGATAAATTCTTTTTGGATCTTACCGCTTGTCCCCGAAATCAGCCAGGGAGTGGAAAAGTTGCAGTCGTCCGAGGTGGTGGAATTTGATTGGTGGATACGCCACTCCGCCAGCCCCATCGTGAAAACCGTAAGCCTTAATCATTTTTCCGAAGATTATTTTCCCTATAATTTTTATTATAAAGATTTTTCCTATTTTAAAGTTCCTTTTATGGTTATTTCTTTTCTTCCCATGTTAGTTATCGCTTATGGACTGGCTTTTTTTAGGAAAAAAATGTCTTCTTCTGATCATTCTCTTTTTCTTTCTTTTCTTTTTGTTTTAGTAATTTTTATTCCTTTGGTAGCTCGCCTTATTGAGCCGTTTGAAAGAATAAACTATTATATCTATCATTTGCCGGGATTTGTTACCTTGAGAGGTTATGATAAAACCGCTATTTTTATTCCCTTTGTTCTGGCGACACTTTTGCTTTTGACCATAAATCACTTAAGCAGAAAAAAAGCATTTTTTATCTTAATTTTAATATTAATTATTCCGCTGCCATTTTATCTGGGAAAACTTCAGCAGACAGCCGGCTATAGAGTAAATTCAGAAAAAGATTTCCGAAAAGCTGCCATGAGCTTTTTAGTCAAGATTCCTGATGAATATCATTCTGTTCGGCCGCTAATTGCCAATGACAAGGATAAATTTTTTCTAGCCGCTCTGCCGGCCACCAAAAGTGACGGTTCGGGAATAGTATATTATCCAAAATGGAATTTTTACGGAGCGGATATGTCGGAAACTCTCTATAACAGGAAGCAAATCCAGCCCAATGTTGTTTATTTTAACGAATGGAATTTTGCGGAGGAATTTGGCGAACAGCAAGGCGAAAAAAACGACTGGTTGCCAAAGCTTCTCGGGATGATGAACGTTAAATATTTAATTTATCATAAAGATGCTCCCGAGAGTTCAGTGGAAAAAAGCCAGAACAAAATAGATGACTTGAAAAACAAAGGACTTATTAAAAATATCGAAAACAATGAATATTTTACTCTATATGAAATTAATTCAAGTCTGTTTTTCCCTTATATAACCTATCAACAAGAAAACTTGGATTTTCAAAATGATTCTGTTTGGATTGAGAGAAATCTGGAAAAAATGAAAAACCTGACTGCCAGCGCTGATTTTAGGGAGATTAATCCCAAAAAGTTCGAAGTGCTTTTTGATAATTTGGAAAATCAAAAAGAATTGGTTTTGGCGGAAAGTTATAATTCTAATTGGAAAGCTTATGCCATTTTAAAAAATGGAAGAGAGATTGAAATAGAAAATCACTTTATGGCTCGCGGCTATGCCAATGGCTGGAAGATAGACAGCAATCCAGATATTAAAAAAATCGTCATAGAATATTATCCTACTAGGCTTTTGTGCCAAGGATCCGCTGTCAGCCTCTTAGCCCTTTTGTTTTTATCTGTTTATTTGGTAAGATACTATTATAACAAACGAGGAAAAAATAATGTTTAAAAAGATAAATTTAAAACTAAAAACCATTCCTTTAAAGATATATGTTGACACCATTTTTGTCGCTATGGCTGTATTCATAGGCGCTTATTTCAAATGGAATGTTGTCGAAATAATGATTTTTGGGGTATTCATTGGAACGCTTCTCCGTCCCGTTCCCAGCCATTATCCGGCTGTTGTCGCGCTTTTTTTTCTTGCTTTAACGCCTGTTTTTTTGGCTTTTGGCAACAATCTGGTGCCTGAGAAATTGGCTATTTATGCCTATTTTTTCATAATAATTTCCGTAATCATGGGAATTTATGAAATTAGAAACGAAAAAAGCCCCAGTTAGCTTGTAAACCGTCCGGAAAGAAGCTAAAATGGATTTAATCATAATTTATAAATTTCAATAGTTTATGAACGAAAAACCACATATTTCAGTAGTCGTGCCTCTCTATAATGAAGAAGACAATGTCCAAGAACTCCATCGCCGAATTTCACAGGCCTGTCAAAAATTGGATAAAACTTTTGAAATTATCTTTATCGATGACGGTTCAAAAGACGGAACGGTCAATAATTGCAAGGGATTATCTCCGTTAAAACTTATAAAATTCAGGCGTAATTTCGGGCAAACAGCTGCTTTTGACGCGGGCATAAAAGAAGCCAGAGGCGAAATTGTCATTACTATGGACGGTGATCTTCAAAATGATCCGGACGACATCGGTCTGCTTTTGGAGGAAATGGAAAAAGGTTTTGACGTGGTTTCCGGTTGGCGAGCCAAAAGAAGAGACAGCTTGTCCAAAAAAATATTTTCCCGGGGAGCCAATATCCTGAGAAAAATTCTGATTCATGACAAGATTCATGATTCAGGATGCAGTCTGAAAGCTTATAGGCGGGAATGCTTTCATGATGTTGACTTATTCGGAGAGATGCACCGTTTTATGCCAGCCATTTTGGAAATGGAAGGTTTCAGGGTGGGGGAAGTGAAAGTTTCCCATCATCCTCGAGTTCACGGAAAAACCAAATATAACTGGAAAAGAGGAATAAAAGGTTTCGTCGATATGGTTTCTATTTGGTTTTGGAGAAAGTATGCCAATCGGCCTCTTCACCTTTTTGGCGGAGGAGGAATAATTTCTTTTTTGGCGGGAACAGTAATTCTTATCTGGATGGCGGTGGAAAAAATATTTTTTAACGCTTCTCTTTCAGAAAAAATCTGGCCTCTTATGGGGGCATTTCTCGTAATGGTGGGAATTCAATTATTCATTTTCGGACTTTTGGCGGATATTTTAATCAAAAATTATTATAAAAACCAAAAGAGAATGAATTATTCGATAAAAGAAATATTAGAATCATAAATTATGAAAATTGCTATTATCGGTACCGGTTATGTAGGCCTGGTCAGCGGAACCTGCTTTTCTCAGTTTGGTCATAATGTCACTTGCATAGACAAAGACAAACAAAAAATAGAAGCTCTGAAAAATGGCCAAATTCCCATTTATGAACCGGGACTGGAAGATTTAGTGAAAGAAAACGTGGCGGCCGAAAGACTTTCTTTTACTACAGAAACAGCGGAGGCGGTCAAAAATGCCAATGCTGTTTTTATCGCTGTCGGCACGCCCACTTCCCGAAGAGGAGACGGCTATGCCGATCTCAGTTATGTTTATGCGGCGGCGCGGGAAATTGCGCCCTATCTGGAAAATTACACGGTAATCGTGGATAAAAGCACGGTTCCGGTAGGCACGGCTCAACAAGTGAAAAGAATAATAAGAGAGGAAAATCCCAAGGCCCAGTTTGATGTGGCAAGCAATCCGGAATTTCTCCGGGAGGGGGCGGCTATTGATGATTTCATGCAGCCGGACAGAGTGGTGATTGGAGTGGAAACGGAAAAAGCGGCCGAAGTCTTGAAACAAATTTATAGCCCTCTTGGTCTCACGGAAGCGTCTCTCGTGATAACCAATCCGGAAACGGCTGAACTCATCAAATATGCTTCTAACGCCTTTTTAGCCGTTAAAATCAGCTATATTAACGATATGGCGAATTTGTGCGAAAAGGCGAAAGCGGATGTTGTGACGCTGGCCGAAGGGATGGGACTGGACAGCCGCATTGGTAGTAAATTTCTTCAACCAGGACCGGGTTATGGCGGCTCATGCTTTCCAAAAGACACGCTGGCGCTTAATAAAATAGCTCAGGAGCACGGAACGACTTTGCGGGTGGTAGAAGCCGCTATTGAAGTAAATTCCGCTCAGAAAGCCAAAATGGTAAAAAAGATAAGAGAAGCTTTGGGGGGCAGTGAATCAGGGAAAACCATTAGTTGCTTGGGACTGACTTTCAAGCCGGAAACCGACGATATGCGTGAAGCTCCCTCCCTTTCCATCTTGCCGGCGCTTTCTGAAAAAGGGGCCAAAGTCCGAGCTCATGATCCGCACGGAATGGAAGCGGCCAAGGTTTTAATGTCGGAAATAGAATATTTGGATGATCCGTATGAGGTATGCGAAGGAGCTGACTGCGTGGTGCTTATGACTGGCTGGAATGAATACCGGGCATTGGATTTGGAAAAATTGGCATCCGTTATGAAGGACAAACTTTTTATCGACCTGCACAACATCTACGAACCGGAAATATTAAAAGAAAAAGGGTTTAAATATTTCGGCGTAGGGAGAAATTAGATTATGAGGGTATTATTTTTCAATTACGAATATCCGCCTCTTGGTGGGGGAGCAGCCAATGCTACCTCTTATATTTTGCATGAATTTAAACACATCTCTGACTTGAAGGTAGATTTGGTGACTTCTTCCATAGATAATAATTTTCATCTGGAAAAAATAGGGGAAAATATCATAATTCACAAGCTTCCTGTAGGAAAAAATAAAAAAAATCTTCATTATCAGTCACAAAAAGATTTGCTCGTTTATTCATGGAAAGCTTATTTTTACGCCCGGAAATTGGTAAAAAAAGAGAAATACGATCTCTCACATTCCTTTTTTTCTGTTCCTTGCGGTTTTATTTCCTGGATTTTAAAAATCCAATATAAAATTCCCTATATTGTTTCTTTGAGGGGGGCGGATGTCCCTGGTTATAGTGAAAGATTTTCTTTTTGGTATTGGCTGTATACTCCGATAATAAAAATGGTGTGGTCCGGCGCCAAAGCGGTTATTTCCAATAGCCAAGGCTTAAAAGAGTTGGCGCTGAAATCAAGTCCAAAAAAAGAAATAGGCGTTATTTTTAACGGAATAAATATAAATGACTTTCGGCCGGACGGCAGTCGGAAACCGGAAGACAGATTTATCATTACCAATGGCGCTACCAGGCTTACGGCCAGAAAAGGAACGGAATATTTAATAAGGGCAATTTTTTTGCTGATTAAAAAATATCCCCAAATCCGGCTAAAAATCATAGGTGATGGCAGTGACAGCGAAGATCTTAAAAAACTTTCTTGTAAATTAAAGCTGGAAAAAAATATAGAATTTTTAGGGCGTGTTCCCCATGAGGATGTCCAAAAATATTATCAGGAAGCGTCTGTTTTTGTTTTGCCGTCGTTAAACGAAGGAATGAGCAATGCGATGCTGGAAGCCCTGTCATCGGGCCTGCCTATTTTGGCTACTGATACTGGAGGGACAAAAGAATTGATAAGGGAAGGAGAAAACGGTTTCATAATAAAAATGAGAGACAGCGCAGATATAGCGGAAAAAATTGAAAAATTAATAGAAGATAAAAATTTGCGCCAAAAGATGGCCCAGAACAGCCGAGAAATGGCCAAAAAACTAAGTTGGAAGAATGTGGCGGATAAATATTACCAATTGTATGAAAAAATATCTAAAAATATTTCTTAAAATTTTAGTCAGTCTTTTTTTTCTGTGGCTGGTTGTTTATAAGACCGACTGGCCGGAGGTAATGTTTTATCTTAAAAAAATAGAGATCTGGCAGATAATATTATATGTCGTTGTCTTGCTTTTGGGTATACTCATTTCCGCTTATAAGTGGAAAAAGCTGGCAGAATTCAAGGAAATTAATTCTTCTCTTTGGGATTTTTTCAAGCTTTATCTGGTAGGAACTTTTATCAATAATTTTATGCCTTCCTTTATTGCTGGCGATGCTTTTAAGGCTTATGCCATAGCCGGAAAGGAAAAAAAATACAACGAAGCCGTTTCCACCGTTATGATGGACAGAATCACGGGACTAATTGGGATAATGATCCTTTCCCTCATGTGCAGTATTTTGAATTTTAAAATGGTGTTGGGAAACGGAATTTTGATAACCATTAACATTCTTATCATTCTTTCTCTCTTTGCTGATATTATCATTGCTGAACTTAAAAAAATAACTTTTCTAAAAAATTGGGTGTCCAGGGTTATGCCGAAAAGAGTGATTGATTTTCTTCGCGAGCTTTATAGCTATAATAATAATTCTGAAATAATAAAAAAAACCATCTTTCTTTCTTTGGTTTTTTCTCTTGTCGGCGTGGCTTTTTTAAATTATATTCTTTTTTGGGGGCTGGGAATAGAAATCGGGTTTCTGGATTATCTCTCCGTCATTTTTATAATTAGCATCATTTCTTCCCTTCCTATAAGCATTAACAATATCGGGCTTAAGGAATGGGCTTATATCACTTTTTTCGGCCTATTTGGCGTAACTTCCGGAGCAGTGGTGGCTGTTTCCGTCATCAGCCGATTTTTGCAGATGGCGGTAAGCTTTTTTGCCCTGCCGGCTTACCTGAAAGCCAAGAAAAAATAATCAGCATCAGTGCCCTATTTTTTCCAAATGCACCCCATTTTTGTTCCACTCCAGAAAGGCCCAGCTTCCTTGGTTATTGCTTAGCCTGTTTATGACAAAGTATTTTATCCCATCTCTTTCTTCTTCATGCCAGATGTGGGCGTCGCCGGAAACGGCGATTATTTTTTTGCCGCTTTCTTTGAGTATTTTTTGAACTTCACCGGCATTGTCTATTTCATAAATTTTTTCACCGGTATCAAGCCTGAAAAGGGGATGATGGCTGATAATGATCACTTTTTCTTTTTTTGTTTTTTCCAGCTCATTTCGGAGCCAGTCCAATTGGAGGAGGGAAATTTTTCCCCGGTCAAAAGAACGACTGTTTCTTATGTTTTTTTCTTCCCTGAAATAGGAGTCTTTTCGCCGGTCTTTTTCCCATTCCAATCTTTCCCGGGAAATATTATTTTTTTTTGAGAAATTATCAAACTTTTCCTGGTCTTTTAATATGTCCCGATAAAGTTCATATTGAGTTTTTAACTCTTGGCAATTTTCATCTTCCGAGCATCTATTTTGAGTTCCTTCTCCGCCGGTCGCGGTGTCCAGAATAATTATTTTAAAATTTTTCAATTCTATCGAATAGTAGGAACTTTTTAATCGGTTGGTTCTTAACCAAAAATCAAAAGAAGAAGAATTATCAATATCATGGTCGCCCAAAACGTTTAAAAAAGGAAAATTTTTATTGGAAAAATAGTCTACTGTTTGTCTCAGATCAATCTCGGCTGTTTCGTGGCATTTACCTACGCGATAACTCAAGAGATCGCCAAGATTTATAATTGCATCCGCTTTTTCCGTCTCAACATCAGTTGTAAAATCATTCAACAGCCCGTCTTTTTCTATTTCCGGACTAAAAGGCAGGCATTTATGCATATCAGCGATGAGTGCCAATTTCAATTGCTCGTTTTTTTCTTCCTTTTTTATTTTTAAAAATATAAAAAATATGGAAAAGATAAAAAGGATAAAAATCGCGGAAAAGATGATATTTTTTTTCATAATTTTAATTTTTTCCTTCCAATGCCAAAACGGTAA
Organism: bacterium; assembly: GCA_029567195.1. Taxonomy (GTDB): domain Bacteria; phylum Patescibacteriota; class Minisyncoccia; order Moranbacterales; family UBA2206; genus JAKQLJ01. The sequence goes on from JAKQLJ010000020.1 coordinate 46,368, forward strand.
ACCGGCCCAGATTTTTTGAAGCTAGGGTTAGATAACAACATTCATTTTCCGTTTCTGCGTCTTTTGCGTTCTTACTTTTTATAACCATAAATAAAATCGAGTTTTTGTCCAGTTTTTCTCCGGAAAGGACGGAGATGTTCACACCGGCTCTTTTGTTCAGGTAATTAACAGACCGGCTGAACTCGAAAGGGTAAAGGTAGAGTTTTTTTCCTGTTTTCTCATTTTTCTTTTGGGAAAAATCATGGATAAATTGGGAAATATCTCGCGCTTCTTTCAGACTTATTCCTCCATAAATATCACTTTTACCGTTATAATTTTCCAAATCATAAACATTTTTATATGTTTTCAAATTGAAAAAGGCCGAAACTAAAGCGACTAAGGCCATAGCCAGATAAACCGTTTTTTTATCCAAAAATCTGCTAAAAAAATTGATTAAAAGACCTAAAAAAATAAAAGGCAGAAAGACCAGGACGATGAAAAATCGTAAATTTAATTCGCTGGCCAGAGGCAAAAACAGAACAAAAGAAAAAGCGAATGACAAAAGGACAAGTCCCAAAAATTTTTTTCTTTTTTCTTCTTTCTCTTTTTGAAAAGACAATATTAATCTTATTAACCCAAAAAGAAAAAACAAGCTGCCTGAAAAAGCGGCAATTATTTCCTTGGAGGCGCCAGAGCTGACCAGTTTTTTTACTTTTAGCCAATTTTTTTGAGGTTCATAGGAAGAAAGGACATAAAAATTTCCCTGCACAAAGAACTGTCCTTCCGCCAAAATATTTTTTACTATCGTGCCGTCTGCTTCTGTTTTCTTTTCAGCTCCCTTGAAGAAAGAATTAATGTTGTTGCCATTATTTTTTATATCCGAAATTAAAAACGGCAAATTTAAAACGATAGCAATGGTAAAAACATAAAGCAATTTGGCTAAAATTTTATTTTGTTTTTTGAAATAGAGAAAAATAAAAGCCGTTGCGACAAGTGCCGGCATCAAAAAAAGAAGAATTGTGTGCAATTGAATGCCTATGCCCAAAGCTATTCCCAAAATGACAGGCCAAACAAAATCTTTTCTTTCTCTCTTGCCGGCAATTTTTAAAATGGCAATCAAAAAAAGAAGGATAAAAAAAGGAATAACATTGGGGTTCCAGGCAAAGCGGGAATATTTAATGGCATAAAAAGATGTAGCGTAAAGAAAGCTCAAAAAAAGGGAAAGAGGTGGCGAAAAATAGTAGCGCAGAAAAAGAAAGAAAAGGGGAATGGAAAGAGTAGCGAGAAGAGGAATGAAAAAAGCCATACCGGCTGGATTATGGCCGAAAAGAAAAGCGGAAATATATTCCAAATAATAAAAAGCCGGTCCCAACTTGAAAGTGGTTCCGCCGGCTTTTGGGCCAAGGAGGGGAAATTCATTTTTATCCATCATTTGGTCAATCACGCTTGCATCCCTTGCCTGGTCGGCGTTAAAGCGGAGAAGATCGGAGAATTGGTAAAATCTCAAAAATCCTCCAATAAAAGTGATAAGAATTAGCAATAATATAATTTTTCTTCTTTTGATGAAGTTAGTCATTTTTTAATTTTCAAATTTTATTATTTTTACAAAATTGTCCGGACGTCCGTCAATAAAAAGCGCCCACTCGTAATCAGTTTTCATTTTTTCAAAATAATAGCCGCTGTCCTTTCCGGTAAAATCCGGGTTGGTAAAGACGAATCTTTTTTTAACTTTCAAATCTCCTCTTTTGGAAATGACAAAATAATCAGGCCGGACGATGTTAAGATCTATTTTTCTGGAGTTTAGGCATTTGCCGTGGAAAAACTGGCAAATGGTGGCAGTGTTGGACCAAATGATCTTATTTTGGGCGTCAGGAAGAGAGTTGAGATACTGAGCCGCTTCATAAGAGCCGTGCCCCCAGGAATTATTAATGGTGAATTTTTTGGGAAGCATGGAATTGGCGTAACTGAAATAGAAGGGACGGATGGACCAAAGCGAATAAAAACTGGTAAAAAAAATAAGACAAGCGCTGAGGATGAGGATTTTTTTGTTTTTAGATTTTAAAACTTCCAAAAATTCTATCAATGCCACAGCGGAAAGAATGGAAAACAGCGGGTAAAGGATGATACTGTAGCGAACGTTGGTTACCACTTTGGTAAAAAGAGTGGCGGTGAAATAGATAAGAAAAAAAGAAAGAGTAAAAAATAGGACGGAGAAAGTCCGGTTGGTTAATTTTCCGGAAAATGACCGGTAGGAAAGAAAAATAACCAAAAGAAGACCGAGGGGAGTAAGAGAGAAAACGAAAGGATAAAATTCCATCAGCAGCAGTTTTATGTTTTTTTCAATTACTCCGTCGTTGGCCAAAAGTTTTCCAAAATTAAATTCTTTCGGTTCGTTGGCATAGGCGGCGTCACGAAGAAGATCAAAAGGAATCGCCTTTTGGCCGCTCCAAACGTTCAGAAAAATGGGAATTATCACCAGGAAAAACATCAAAGAAACAAGAATTATGATAACCGATCTCTTTTTTCTTAAAAATCCGACTAATTGTTCAAAAATATTTTTTTTGAAGAAAATTATTGCTCCCAGAATAAAAACCAAAAAAGCGCCGATTAAAAAATTGTCTTTATTTATAAATTGGGAAATTCCCTTCAAGAGGTATTCCGGCTTAACAAAAACAGCCGGCAAGAGGACGGAAAAAATGGCAATGGCAATGGCAAAAATAAGGGCAACATTTAAAAATTCTTTGCCTAGGAATTTGTAGTCAGTTTTCGGGCTGTTTTTCGGGTCATCGAAAATAATTTTTGCCAAAATGGCTAAAAGATAAAAAAGAAAAAGAGTAACGGCGGTGTATTTGGAAAGAATAGAAAAACCGGAAAAAATTCCGGCTAAAATCAAAAATTTCTTTTCTCTTTTGTTTTGAAAAGCGAGAAAAGAAAAAATGGACAAACTGGCAAAAATCCACAAAAAACTATCAGGATTTATGATTTGAGAAATGCCGACGATAACGGGATTTAAAGAAAGAAACATCACGGAAAAAAGCGCCAGCCACCAGAAATCAAAGGCTTTAAAAGCCAGCCATAATAACAGCGGCAAGGAGAGAACGGAAAGTAGAAGAATCGGCAGGCGAAAAAGCAAATTAATAAGCTCGGTTTTAGAGGTGTCAAAAAGGGTAAAAAGACCGCCCTGAGTGGCAATAGGATCAACTATTTTGTGAGTTTCCGGATTAGGCTCAAAAAGAAGAGCGGAACCGGAAAAAAGAGCGATGGTTACACCGGGCTTATCATTTATGTAAGTTTTCTTCCAATCTTTGTTTTCTATGGCTTGCCAATATTGCTTTATCCGGCCGTATTTCCATAAATGTTCGTCGGTGGTTTCAAATTTAGTCAAATGGTAAAGACCGAAGGCGAAAAACAATATCACCGAAGCCAGAAAAAAAATAACAACGATTGCTTTTTCATTTTTCAAATTCATAAGTTTATAGTTTTTGGATAAATTCTACCTTGGAGACGGAAAATATTTTTATAAAATTATTCGGCCGGCCGCCAATTTCGATATTAAAATCCCAATCTGGGGAGTCATAGAGGGGGTAAATTTTTAAGGATGTCAGTCCGGCGTTCAAATGATTGAGGTTCATGCCGGTTGTTCGGTTTTCTCTGCCTGAAGATACGACAAAATAATCAAATTGAACATTGTCTTCATGCGTAAACTCCACGCCGATATAGCATCTTCCTTTAAAAAAAGAACAAACGCCTTTTTTATCCGTCCAAACGCCAAGATTTTTGGCGTTAGGCAAATTATTCAGATACTGAGCCGCCTCAAAGGAGCCGTCTCCCATATCCTTAAGATTGAGAACGTATTTTTTAGGCAGTAGATCGGAAGCATAACTGAAATAAAAAGGCTTTATGGAAAAAAGGCTGAAAAGCGAAAAAATAATCAGTAAAGAATATAAAAAGATATATTTACCTCGTGCCAGATATGTTCCTTGGTCAAATTCGCCGGTGCGGGTTTTGCGATAACCCAAGTAGTTTAGAAAATGATGAATTCCGATGGCGGCCAAAATAAAGCCGATAGGGAAAATGATGACCTGATATCTTATGGTCGCGCCGACCAGGTTAATGGTGGAAGCAAAATAATAAAGAAGAATGAAGAGGACAAAATAAAAAGTTAAAACAGAGTGGGGCGAAAAGTCGTTTTTCCGGAGAGTCTTTTTGATGACAAAAATAATTAAAAATATAATTGACAAAAAAGCGATGGGCGATATGCCAAAAATCAGGGAATAGAAACTGGAGAAAAAGAGGCCAAAAAATCCAGTTTCCCTGTAAGAAGTTTTGGGCGAAGCCAGAATTGATTCAAAATCGTACCATTTCATGCCTAAATAAGTATTGGCAAGGACAAAGGCGATGCTTAAGACAAAAAATAAAAGAAAGGAACAAAGCAGATGCTTTCTTTTTTTAATTAAGGTGGCAATAAGAAAAGATGATATTTTTCCCTTAAGGGCGGAAAGATCAAAAAAAAGAAAAATCATAATGGCCGAAAAAAGAAGGTAAACTTTTTGAAAAGCCTGAGAAAAAATTGTGCCTTTAAGAACCAGGGACGGCTCAATCCAGGCGGCTGGCAGAAAAAGGAAAAAAACCAAAAGGGAGAAAAAAACCAGAACGACATAATCGGCAAGATTTTTTTTAAGGTAGTCTTTCCAAGAAATTGATTTATATTTTTGGCAGTTAAACAGATATTCCAAAAACAGAAGAGCGAGAAAAAAAACATAAAAAATATTGGCCACATATTTGGTCAACAGGGAAAAACCCAGAAAGAGTCCGCTGAGATAAAGATACCGGTCTTTCCTGTCTCTTTGATAGATTATAAAACTCAAAAGGACGCAGGAAGAAAAAATCCAAAGGAGGGCGTCTGGATTTATAATTCGAGAAATTCCCAGAAGAATAGGGGAGAGACCGATAAAAATGATGGCTATCAAAGATGTTTCTTTTCCCAGGAGTTTTCGGATAAAAAAATAAAGAAGAAAAAGGGACAGGGAGCTGAAAAAGAGAATGGGGAGGCGCATAAAAAAATTCATTTCTTCCACATTTTTTTCTGGCGGGTTGATCTGGCTTTTGAATCTGGTTGATTCGTAATCTTCCGGATTGACAAAATTAAGTCCCGCGCCGGAAAGAAGAGCCACCGTTATGCCGGGCTTGTCGCTGACATTGGTTTTATACCATTCCCAATCTTTCAAGTTTTCCCAAAATTTGGGAATTCTGTCAAAAGTCCAAAGCGCTTCATCAACTGCTGAGAATTTTGCCAGATGATAAAGGCCAAAACCAAAGTTTAAAATTACAACTGTCAGGACCAGGATTATTTCCGCCCGGTTTTTTTTATCGAATATTTTTCCAAAAACGGAAAAGTAATTTTTAATCTTAAAAACGCCTTCTTTTTTCCTTGCTTTCCAATGAATGATTGTAAAAGCCATAAGAAGAAAAAAAGCGATAATGGAGAGGGGAACAAAATGGTTGATGTTGTAGCAAAAAAGACTGCTAGCTTTTTGGCATATCAGCTGATCCAGAGCATAAATCAATACGGCCTGAGTAGGAAAAAAGACGATAATGATTTCCTTGATAATTTTTGGCACGCTTCTGTTTTTCAGAAAAACCAAGGAAATTACCATAAAAGACAAAAAAATGATCAGATAAGAAAGGGCAAAATAATCCCAAATTTTTCCCGGATCGGAGGGTGCATTAAACAAGCTGATCCATCGAGGTCGATAAAAGGCGAAGAAAAAGGCGTTAAGAAAGGAAATGAAAGAAATAACCCCAAATGCTACTTTTTTTGAGCTATTGGTGAAAAAAATCATATCGGATAACGTTTGCCAAATGGCTTAATAATGATTAAAATAAAGAAAGATACGCATCCTCATTATAAACCAAACAACATGAAAAATAAAGTCCTGGTGATGTTTAAAAATAAGTATTTTCTGGTCTTTCTGGCAATTATGTTTTTGGGTATTTTCTTGAGAGCCTACCATTTTTCCGACTGGCTTCATTTCGAATTGGATCAGGCGCGGGACGCTAAAATTACCGATTTGGCTTACCGGGAAGGAGTGGAAAATCTGCCGCTTTTGGGACCGAAAGCGGCTGGCACTTTTTTGCGGCTAGGACCGGTTTTCTATTATTTTAATTATCTGACTGTTGTTATTTTTGGTAATAATCCGGCTGGAAATGCTGCCAGTTCGCTTATTTTTGGCGTTTTATCTATTGTCGTTTTTTATTTTTTAATGAAACGATATTTTGGGGAGAAGATATCCTTGCTTTTAGCGCTTCTTTTTTCTTCTTCCATTTTTCTGGTTGTCTACTCGCGTTTTGCCTGGAATCCTAATCCGATTCCTTTTTTCTCTCTTTTGCTTTTTCTTTCTCTTCTCAAGGTGACCGATAAAAATGAAAAAAGAAGGGGGGTTTGGCTGGTAGTTTCCGGATTTTCCCTGGCCTGTGTCACGCATATGCATTTTTTGGCTTTTGTTTCCATGCCGGTTATAACCGCGCTATTTTTGCTTATAAAGTGGCCGAAAATAGCCTGGAAATATTGGCTAATGAGCCTTATGGTGATATTTCTTCTTTATCTTCCGCCAATAATCAACGATATCGCCACCGGCGGAGATAATTACGGCCAGTTTTTCAAGGTGGCCGAAGGAAAATCAAATAAAGATGATCACAATTTGCCGGAAAAAGTAATCAAGAATTATAAAGAAAATTCTCTCGGATATTTTCTGATTCTGACCGGCCAGGGGCGAACAGAATTGCCAAAAGTGGAAATAAAAAACGAAGTCAATTTGACTTGCGATCCGAATTGTATGACAAAAGTAAATCTGGGCATGGTGGCGCTGGTTGTTTTTACTGTAGGATTGGGATTGATGATTTTTTATTTCTGGAAAGGGCGAAAAAATGAAAATAATGATTTTTTGACGCTTTCAGTTTTATGGTTTGCTGTTATTTTCGGCCTTTATACCCTGATTGCTTTTGACATTTCCCCGCGTTTTTGGCTGGCAGTTTCCGGCTTGCCCTTTATTTTTCTCGGGCTGTTTTTGAAAAGCCTGGAAGATTATTCCCGATTAAACAAGAATCTTATAAATATTTTAGTATTCCTTCTGGTGGGAGTCTTGGTGTTTTTTAATCTTTGGGAAGTTAAAAAAAGATTTTGGCAGTATGCCAATGCCCATCAAGAAAGCTTTGCCATTGAAACGGATAAAATTTTAAAAGAAAGAACCCGCGTGACTTTGGAACAGCAGTATTTGATTATTGATTATATCGTTGACTTTTATGAAAAAAACAAATATCCGGTTTATCTTAACAGTGATCCCCAGTTTCGCCGTTCTTTTGTTTTTCATCTGAAAAATAAATCAATTCCCAATGATGATTGGCGAAATGCGGTTATTGGCGGAAAAGTTTATGCTGAAGGCAACTATTTTCTGGTTTATCCCACGCTTTCTAGCTGGACAGGCGACGTTCAAAAATATGAAAATAATTACCGGTTGATTGATAAAAAGGAATTTGGAACATTGACCGTTTTTCATCTGGAACCGCTTCCCGGAGCGATTAATTCCCAAAGGCAGGAATTTGAAGAAGATGGAAAAAATAGTAGCGCACCCGGTGTGCCGGTTCGTTATCAGTGGGATGAAATATTCAATGACGACAGTGAAACCGAAGAAGAAAATTAAAATTATTTTTAATAAAATTAATAAAATAAATGGATCTGACGAAAAAAAATGCCTTTACTGTCCTGGTGGCAATAATATTATTAGGCGCGTTCCTGCGTTTTTATAATATTGGAGCGACATCTTTTGTGGCCGATGAGTTTTTGGATATTAACTCCAGTTATGCCTATTTCAAAACCGGCGTATGGCAAAATTGGGATTTTAATTTTTCCCGGGTGAATAGCGATAATGTTTTTGAAGCGCGGGATTCGCGGGCTTGGATATATAAAGGGCAAGTGGCTCAGGTTTTTAAATTCCTGCCGCCCACCGAAAGCGTTGCTCGTTCCGTTAGCGCCGCTTGGGGCGTAATTTCCATCATTCTTATTTATCTGGTGGCCAAGTATTTCACCCGAAAAAAAGAAATCGGGCTTATCTCTGCTTTTCTTTTTGCGGTCAGCGTTTCCGGCATTATTTTTGACCGGAAGCTGAGGATGTATGCTATGTTTTTTGCCGTATTTTTGGCTTTTTCCTGGATGCTTTATCGATTTTTGGAAGAAAAATACAAAGGAAAGAATAAGCTGGGTGTTTTCTTTTACCAAAAATTGGATATAAATATTATTTATCTCCTTCCGGCTATAATTTTAGGGGCTGTGAGCTTTTTGACCCATCAATTGACGGGCAATATAGTCATTATAATTTTTATTTATCTTTTGATCAGATTAATTCAAACCAGGAAAAATCTTTGGCCGAATAAATATTTGTTGGGACTGTCAGTCTTCTTTGCTGGTTATATCGTGGCTCTTCTTCTTTTTCCTGACAAATTAGCTGTTTTTTCCAAAGGAATCCGATTATTCGAAAATCACTGGAGCTATCTGGCGGTAACCTTTTCCGATTACAGCAATTTCATCTTAGCTGGAATTTTTTTAGCAACCGGAATTTATTATTTAGCCAAAAAAGAAAAGCTAAAAAAGGAAACGCTTTGGCTGGCCGTTTCGTTTTTTGCCGTTCTCTTTTCGGCTATATTAATTTGGAATAGAAACGTGGGCGATCAATACATTTTCTTTATCCAATCTTTTATGATAATTATTGTAGCTTCCGGCATTTATGCCGTTTGCAGTTTTTTCAAGGAGAATCTTAGCCAATTCGGCCGGCGCGCTGTTTATGCGCCGATAATTATCATCGCTCTTATTTTACCCAACTGGGGTTATTTTTGGACGGAAAGCAACACATATAAACAAACCAGTCAGTCAGATAACCCCAATTTTAGGCGGGTTTTTACTTATTTCAAAAAAGCTAAAAATAGCGAGGATGTTCTCATTACCAGAAATTTCAGAAATTATTATTGGAGTGGAGCGGGCGTAAAGGTTTTTGATTTTGGCGGAGAACTATCAACAGAGAAGCTGAAAACGGAAGATATCCAAAAAATTCAAAACGAAAATCACAGCGGCTGGTTTATCGTAACCGACAATGATGAAAGTTATGTTTCCAATGATGCTATGGAATATGCAGAAAAAAACTTCCAGCGCGTGAGCAATCCGGAAGTTCGGGGAAAAATCAAAGTGTATAGATGGCCGGCATCAGAAACTAATCTATAAAAACCCGACTTTTAATCCTTTCTTCTATATCAAGCATTTTCTTTTCGTATGAAATGTTTTTTAGGCTGATATTGTCAGTTTTTTTGCCTTTTATCTTAAAACAAAGTCCCCGATAATCCTGGCAATCAAAGCCGGAAACAGTTATATTTTGACTTTCTTTGATTTCAAAAAGGGGATTGTTGTCTATCATTTTTAAAGTTATATTTTCAAAATTGATATTTTTTGCTTTGCTTAGGTATATTCCGTCCTTGGAAAGTATTTTCAAATTGGAAAAATTTATATTTTCCATCACCCCTTCAAGAAGTCCGTCTACTTTCAAGGTTCTTTGGTATCCAGAAGCTTCGATGTTTTTAATATTGATATTTCTTATCTCCGGTTCCCGATCAATACTCGATTTCAATTTGGAATTATAAGAAAGGTCAATGATAGCTATTTCATTGGTGATATTTTCCATCTTTATATCTTCCACCCACACATTCTCTATGAAGCCTCCCCGGCTCTTGGCTGACTTTATGCGGATGCCATTGTCAGTATTGGAGAAAATAGAATCATGAACAAAAACATTTCTTACTCCTCCTGACATTTCACTTCCAATAGCTATTGCTCCATGACCTTTTTGGAAGTAGCAGTTTTTGACGATGATGTTTTCTGACGGGCGGTTGACTCTGAATCCGTCTTCTTCCAGTCCGGATTTTATGGCGATAACATCGTCGCCAGTGGAGAATGATGAATTTTCAATGACAACATTCCGGGAAGAATCAATAACAATGCCGTCAGTGTTGGCGGAATATGTGTCCACCTTTATTTTTCTGATTATAATGTTTTCAGAATAAACCGGATGAATGGTCCACATCGGTCCGTCGCCGATAGACAAATCTTCAATCAAAATATTTTTACTGTTTACAAATTGGATAAAGGAAGGGCGCAATCCTGATTTTTCTGTGCCAAAAATTCTTTTTTCCGTTGGGACGCCGGAAGAAGCCATTTCAAACAATCTTTGGCGTTCTTCCCGACTTTCTACGCTGTCTTTTTGGGCCCAAGTCCACCAAAAATCTCCGTTTCCAGTGAGCTTACCTTTTCCGGTTAAGGCTATATTTTGGCAATTAAGTGCGTAAATCAATGGAGAAAAACCATACATTTCCATTCCCTGAAAGCGGGTAAAAACCACCGGCAAATAATCGTTAAAATCGGTGCTGAAAACTATTTCCGCCCCTTCTTCCAGATGAAAATTTATGTTGCTTTTCAGGTGAATGGCGCCACTTTTCCATTTACCGGCAGGGATAACCACTTTTCCGCCTCCTTTTTGATGGCAGTCGTCGATGGCTTTTGTTATGGAGTTTGTGCTTAGCCCTTCGTCATTGTCAATGGCTCCGTAATCTCGGATATTACAAATCAAATTGGGAAATGCCGGCTCTTTTAAATCAGGCATGGAAAAAGGAACCGGCTTATCTTTTTCCGATTCTTTTTGACTGGTTTCTTTTGTTGAATTAGCTGTTTTTTCTTGATGCCAAAAATAAAAAGCGGTGCCGAATAGAAAAGTAAAAACAAAAAAAGCAAATAAAATTTTTTTATTCATTGGTGAAAAATTTTATTAACAAATCAATTTATATGCCAAAAAGTCTCAAAGCCCATCCGAACAAGCTAAAAGATTTTTCTTTCTGCTGCACAAAAGCTTCATTTTCCTTTAGGCGACCGTCCATCTCATTTTTTAATTGGTCAATGTCCAGTTTGACTTCATCAAGATTAGTATTGTTGGAAAGTTCACTAAGGACGGCTATGTTTGCCTTAATTTTCTCATTGTATTCCTTGACAGGGGAAACCGCTTTTGGATCGAAGCCGAAAAAGAAAGATTTAAAGCGGTTGGTTTTGTTAATTTCTGTTTTTTTATTAGAAATTTCCTCCCATAATCTATTTTTATCTGATTTTATTTGCGCCAAAGTTTCCTTATTCTTTGTTTCTTTTTCCTCTTCCTGTTTGAAAACATCTTCTTCCTGCTCTTGTTTTACAATTTCTTCGGCGGATTTGTCTTCTTCTTTTATGGCTGTTTCACTCTCGATCGTTTCATTGGTTTTCTTTTCTTCTTCCGTTACCGCCTTTACCACATCGCAAGATCCACTGATGGCCTTTTTTTTGTTAAGTTCGATCTTATTGTTTGTTACGTCCAGAGAATCACTCCAATAATTGCTAGGCCTGCCTTCTCCGCCGCTGGGAGCGCCGCAATACATGCCGTAATGTCCATTTCGGCTGATAGTGTTTTTAGTGATGGTTATTTTTCCCGTTTTGCTGGCGCTGGAATAGAACTGGTTGGCTATGCCGCTGGCTTTATTTTTTTTAATGTCATTTCCTCTAATGGTAAGATTGGCGCTGCCGACCACTATTTCAATGCCACCTTCCCCGTTGCTGAATACATCGTTGCCAATAACCGAACCGCGCACTTTTTCCCTGATATCAATTCCTTCTTCATCATTATCGTGAATGGAATTATCAACAATATCAATAGCCCTTCCTTTTTGGACATACATTCCCTTGGCGTTATAAGCCAATTCTGATTTTTCAATCACTACTGGAGAGCTGCCTTCTGTCATGTTGACTCCATTTTTTCCGGCGTTTTTTATAATACAGCCGGAAACAGTGGTTTTACCCTTGAGATTTAGGGCGTTCATGCCTCCCGAAACAGTCAGATTTTCCAGCTTATTGTTGCCTTCCAGATTAAGATTATTAAAATCATGCCCCTTTATTATAACCTTGGCTTTTTCTTGGCCATAAAGCTCTGTTTCCTTGGGAAGAGTCAGGTCGCCATCATACTCGCCATTTTTAAGATGGATTTTTCTTTCGCCGGAACCGTTGCTTTCAGCTTTTTCCACCGCTTTTTTAAGAGTCTTATATGGCTTGTCAGATGTCCCTTCTTCATCGCCGTCATAGCTCTTGTCAACATAAATGTTATAACTGGCTGCCCGGGCCATTTGAGGACAAAAAATAACAAACAAAAAAAGCATGACCGGGAGCAAAAGACACCTTTTAAAATGGTTCATTAAATTTGAAATAAATATTATTTATTTTTTTTAAATCCAAAACTTCGGGCTAAAAACTGCAAATCTTCTTTTTTTATCTCTCTTAAAGTATATAAAATAATAAGGTAAAAGACAAACAGAATTACGGACCAGGGAATGAAAATCAAGCTTCCTTTGGAAAAAAAGAAGGAAACTGCGTAGACAACAAGTCCGGCCGAAGATATTTTCAAAAAACTTTTCAGTTTTATTTTCACGCCGAAATCTCTCCAGACGTAATAGAGCATAAAAAAGGTGACGACGGCCGAAGCGATAGAAGTGGCGATGGCCGATCCCATAATGCCGTATTTTTTTATTAAAAAATAATTCAAAATGGTGTTGACAGCCAAGCCAAAAATGGAAAGAATCATGGGGATTTTAACTTTTCCGGCGCCGCTCATAACAAAGCAAAAAACATAATAAATCGTTAAAAAGCCGACACCCCAGACCAAAACGGACATTGGAGCGGCGGCATCAATATAGCGGCTGGAATAAAAAAGCTTGATTATTGGCGCGGAAAAAACGCTCATAAGGATGACAGACGGAACAAGAAGAACAAGCATAAGTCGTAGTGTTTGATTGACGATTTCGCCGGCTTTGGTATGATTTTTTTCCGCTGTCGTTTTGGAAATAACAGGAAGAAGCACGACAGTCAGAGCGTAAAAAATATAATAAGGAATGCGGCCGATGGTAAGTGCGGCATTGTATATGCCGGTCAGATAATCATCTTTCAAAATGCCTTTTACCAGATATAAATCAATGCTGATCAGAAGTTCGTAAGCCAAAAAGAAGATGACAATTTGCCAGGCATAGTTGACTAACTTCTTCCAGTCAAATGTTATGTCATCGGGCATCTTGTTGTCATTCCCGCGAAGGCGGGAATCTAGCATGGAAATTTTAGCTATCTCATTGGATGTCGGATCAAGTCCGGGATGACAATTTTCTAATTCTATTTCCTTTGCTTTGATTTTCGGACTTATCCGGATTTTATCGATGGCATAACCGATAAAGAACAAAATTCCGGGAGCCATAATATATCCAACTATGGAACCTTTCAACTTGAAATAATAGGCCAAGGCAATGATGAATATCAATCGTAAAACTGAGCGGGTAATTTTCAGGATTGATTGGATGCCAAATTCGTGAAGTCCGGTGAAATAAGAAAAATAAAATGAAGCGGCGGCAAAGGCGGGAATTATAAGCGTGGAAATTTGGAAAAGGGGAGTGAGGGTTGGATCTCCAAGAATCTTGGAAATAAGCGGCGCAGACAAGAAAAAAAGGACAGTGATGGAGCCTATAATGATGCTTTGTAAAATAATAGCTTGCCGTTTTATTATCCCAACCATTCTCGGATTAGATTCAAAAATTTCACTGATATATTTGCTCATGGCGGTCGGAATGCCGTTGCCGATAAGAATGATGACCATGGTGGTAAGAGTTACCACTAACCCGTATCGTCCATAATCTGCCGGGCCCAAAATTCTTCCGACAACCGAGTGAATGACAAAACCGGAGATATTAAAGATTATCTCCGAAACAGTGACCCAAATTGTGGCCTTGGCGAAACTTTTAGACATTGTTTTTTATTTCTTCGAAAATTTGCATCTTGTCCCTGTTGCCGTCAATTATTTTCCAATTCCATTGGTCGGATTTCTTATCATAAATTTCCTTTTTCTTCCGAAGATATTCTATGCCCTGTTCAGGTTTTCTTTCGCGTTGCATGATTTGTTCGGGAGAGGCTTGGAGGTAAATCGCTATATCGGGACGTATAATTTTGTCATTTCCGCCAAAGCCATGCTTACCGGCAGGCAGGCGGTAATGACAACTTAAGAATTCTATATTTATTATGCTATCATAAAAATAACGGTCGCTGAGAATATAGTCATAACCGGAATTACGTAATTTATTGCGTAATTTTTCAAATCTCCAGATATCGATTTTTAAAAATATTTTTCTCAGTTGAATTTGCATCCAGTTGGCCTTGGTGACGCTTTTTTCTTCGCTGTTTTTAATATTGCATTTTCCGGTCAACCGGCAAATCAGGCAATATTTATTTTTAAAATTGGCCAGCTTTTTAGCCGTCCCGTGCTGGATGGCATGGAAATAAAAAACCTTCTTGCCTTGCTGTTCAAGATAGTTTTTGAGCAGTTCTATTTGGGTTGATTTTCCACTGCCATCAAGGCCTGAGATAGTAATAATTTTCATTGATTTCTCTGCGAATTACTAATTTTATATAAATATACGAAAAAGAAGATAATTTTTTATAACGGGCTTTTGATGTTTTGCAAATTATTATTGGCCACTTTCGTGTAAATCTGGGTTGTTTCCAGCTTGGCATGCCCTAAAAGCGTCTGGATATATCTTATATCAGTTCCACCTTCCAGTAAATGCGTGGCAAAAGAGTGGCGAAGAGAATGGCAAGAGGCGCATTTTTTTATGCCTGAATTTTTGAGCGCTTCAGCAAAAACCTTTTGTGCGGTTCGTTCCGTCAGTTTGCCTCCGCGATCTGATTCAAAAACATAATTATCCGCGTTTTTATTTTTTACATATTTTCGCAGAACATTGATTATTTTTTCCGACAAAATAGTCGTTCTGTCTTTTGCGCCTTTAGCGCCGCGGATAAATAATAATTTACCGTCAAAATCAAAATTTTTCACTTTTACGCTCACAACTTCTGATACTCGCAATCCTGATGAATACATAAGTCCCATCATTAGTTTATGTTTGACGCTTAAAATAGTTCCCAGAATTTTCCTAATTTCCTCTTTTGTAAAAACTTCCGGTATTTTCTTGGGTTTTTTGGCGCGAGGAATATTGGCAAAAAACCGGCGGCGGAGTATTTTTTCAAAATAAAATCGGAGGGCGCTATAAGCGGTGTTTAGTGTTGAGGCGGATTTGCTGTCATCTACCAACTTTTCCAAATAATTCCGTAAATCCTGGGCGTTGATATTCCTGGGATTTTTATTTGCGAACTTTAAGGCGGCTGTTATATAATAAAGATAAGATTCGACAGTTCTGGGACTAAAATGCCGCAGTTTCATCTCCTGTTTTAATTGATAAACCGGATCCTTGCTAGGGTAATAATTTCCATTCATACCCTCTTATGATTAGAAATTTATATTCTAATTTTAGCACAATTAAAGTATATTTTAAAACAATTCGCATATAAGAAGTTATCGGAAATAAATTAAAAACCTCAACCTATGAAGAGATTAAAATGTAATGTCGGCGAATATGGCGTAATCGTAAATCAACGAGAAGAATTTTTGATTTTAAGACTCCCCCTAAACAAAGAGTTTGCCAAAGAAATGTGGATGTTCCCGGGTGGCCGACTTGATGCTGATGACCAACCTGAGCTTGGCTTACAGCGTGAAGTACTAGAAGAAACCAGCCTTAAAATAAAAATTATCGCTCCTGTTCACGTCGCCAGATGGGGAATTGAGAATCCGTCGAAGTACTCGGTATTTTTTCTATGTCGTTTAATTGGCAAGCAGGAAGTAAAGATCAGCCACGAACATATTGAAAGCAAATGGATAAAATTTAGTGATATAGAAAAAATCCCTTGGCATAATATTAACAGTAAGCTAGCAGCAAAAAAATCAAAAATTCTCCTGGCGAAAGGTTTTTAATTTACATCCGATAACACGCGATATCCAAAATTTACTACGTTGCACTTTAGTAAACTTCGGATATCGCGGATACGTTATCTGAAATTGCAAAAAGCTTTCTAAAAAATGATAAAAAAACCAAAAAGGATAATCATTGTTCCCAGCAACGACATCAATCCTCTGAACCAGCTATCAAATACTCATACATTGTTGAGATGTAAGGACGCTTTGAAGCTATGGAAAACAAATGGGTTTGATTTTATCGTAACTTCTGGAGGTTGCTACTACAACAAAAAAGTACAAACTATACCCGCCGCTGACATAATGAAGAGTTGGTTTGTTTCAAATGAAGTTCCTGAGGCTCAAATTATCAGTGAGAATAAATCGCTTGATACTTACACTAACCTTCATTATTCGTTGAAATTATTGAAAGATAGCAACATCACTCTTGGTAATTTAGCTATTGTCAGTCATTGGACACACCTGACCAGAATAAAAATAATTTTGTGGCGAAATTATAAAATCAAACCCGTTTGTTTTCCCGTTGAGTATAAACTGTCTTTTGCTGAATGGCTACATGAATTTTTTTGGTTTTTTTATCATTTTTTAGACAAAACAGGCGATGGATTTCTGGAAAGAAAGATTCGCAAAATGGTTGAGGTTAGAGCTTCTTCGTAGGAGCTTTTTGCAACATCAGATAACACGGCACATGCGGTTCATCCCGCCCTTTCATTTTTATATCAAGGTATGGCGGGACTCTCCCAAATTGCGCTGACGATATGGCTAGCTTAGTGATATAATCAAGTAAAGCGAAATTAACAAATTTAATCAATAATCCACGGCGCAACTTCGCATGTGCCGAAACGTTGAGCGAAATAATAATAAATTTTCCTTTTAACTAAGACAGTTCAATTCCGGTCATTTTCTTATATGCAGAAAAAAATCAAATATTTAAAATCTTTACCAAGCAAAACCGTGGCAGTAGGTGTTTTATTGTTTGATAGAAATAATCAACTTCTAGTCTTGAAGCCTGGGTACAAGGATTGCTGGACAATCCCAGGCGGTATTGTAGAAAAACTTGAATCGCCGAATATAGCTGCAATACGAGAAGCAAAAGAAGAAGTTGGCTTAGCTATTAAGCTTGTTCAATGTATTGGCGTTGATTATTTGTCATACCAACTCGCAGATTATAAAGGTGAAAGTTTGCATATTATTTTCATTGGCAATCGCTTATCAAGCAAAGATGTTAATAATATTCATATTGATGGTAAGGAAATTATTGAATACAAATTTGTTGATTTTAAAGATGCGGTAAAAATGATTGACCCGCTTCTTTCTAGAAGGCTAAGGGGATTGCATAAAAAGCTCAACAAATTTGTGTTTATGGAAAACGGGATAAGGAAAGCGTAAAAGAAAATGACCCGAATTGAATTACAAATAAGGAATGAAAAATTTATTATTACATCGCCCAACATCGAGTATGGGGTAAAAATATTTACCTTTTAGTAATTTAATAGATGAACGTAAAATATTTTTGACCCAAATTCTGTTTCGTTTCACTTCAACAGAACTTCCCATACTCGAAAACGTTAAACGAAATTTTGAAAAATATGGATTTATCGCAATTAAAAAACGGCAAATATTTTAGAGGGCACTACACTGACCGTGGTGAATATAGAGGGTGGTTTTGTGGATCGTTTTTAAAAGAAAATCACCCCGGAAAAACGGAACAATTGGAAATAAAATACGCTGAACATAAAAAGGGAGACATCGAAAAGCCGCACTATCATCAAAAAATGATTGAAGTATTAATTTTTTTGGAGGGGAAGGCTAAATTTAACGTAAATGGAGAAAATGTTATGCTCGGCAAGGGTGATTTTCTTTTTGTGGATGTGAACAATATCATTTCCGGAGAGTTCCTTGAACCCTCTAAAATATTTGCTTTGCATACCCCAAGCCTTCCTGATGATGAAGTATTTGTGTAGTAATATTTTTCAAAACATCGCCTAACACAACATATCCGGCTCATCCCACCTTTCATTTTTATTATTCAAAGTATGGCGGAATTCACCCAAATTGCCGATTTTCTTTTCATTCTATATACTTAAATCAAGGTAAAAATCGGCAACTTCGCATGTGCCGAAACGTTATGCGAATTTTCTTTTAAATTATTTTTTGCTCTTTGGAAACCACAAGAAGGAGGATGCCATGAAATTCAGTACTATTGCAAGGGTTGTTGTTATTGGCGTATCTTGCATCATAGTTGGATACGTCATGCTAAAGGTGTTCGAGGCTAATTGTCGCGAGGGGCTAACTAAGACGAATCATGAGCTTGCTCACTTGGAAAGCATGACTCCGGAAAAATACTACCAGGAGGTGAGGGAGAAGCTTATTCTTCAAAGAGATAACTACGAGCAAGCACTTAAGTAAACAAGGGGTGGCTTTCCCAAGGAGGCCACCCATTCATTCTTAGCAAAAAATTTTTCAAAATGAAACTCAAGGGACATTGCGCTTTTGCCCCACTCAAATTTTGTGCCCTTTTCTTTCTTTTATATTATAATAAGGAAGAAAGACAAAAACTTCGGATGATGCGTAAACGTTATCGGAAATACTTAATTTTTTAATTTCAAAATTATGGATAATAAAAAATTAGCAGAATATATTATGGCTATTTCTAATTTTAAGTGTATACGTGCTGAGGATAGAATTACATTGAATTCATATTTGGCTGATTCTGCAAAGATACTTGCAAAAATAGAGCTTAATCTTCCTCTCGAAAACGATATTGATAATCATGAAAAGTTGTGGGGGCATACTTGGCTGATTGATGGAAATAGCCATGAAGTTTTATATAAAAAGTGGTCTGATTTCAAAGAATCTTTAAAAAATTAAGCGCATTCTATAATACCCAATATTTAGTTCCACAAAAGAGAAAAATCCGCATAATTTTTTCATTTTGAATTGAGCTTTTTTTATGATTTTTTACCAAAATAAAACCCCGGGCATTGCTCGGGGCGAAGAGAACCGTGGAAGTTACGAACGGTTATGGTCAATGATTTGCCGAAGCGCTTCCGGCACATTATATTGCGGAAACTCATCTGATAATTCACGAACTATCTCTGACGAAAGTTTGGTCGTACGTGCGTATCTATGCGTATACTCACTCCTAATCTTGATTTCTATCAGTATCGGAGCGGACGTACGTCCTTCCTGTTTCTGCTGCTCTGCAAGAGCATTAAATTGATCAAAATACATCGCTGTCCTCCTTGGCTGGATGATTTTTTACGGAACTACATCAACGTAATAGGATAGCATAAAATAACATTCCTGTCAAATGCCGTTGGCAAAAAATTATAAAAAAGCTCTTAAATTAAGGAAATTATACGGATTTTTCTTTTTCACTCCACTCAAATTTTCTATTAATCGCTAATCCTTCTTTCTAAAGCCCGAAACGGGAAAATAAATTTAAAACCCCACATTGCAGAAATACAATGCGGGGCTGGTTGTTGGTTGAGAGGGAAAATAGCTTACCCTTGAACTTCTGTGACGTTGATCGTTCCATCGTTGACATCTAGGAATCCTTTGACATAGAATTCTCTCCAATTTTCATAATTTGTGTCTAGAACATACACAGTTACAAGCATGCAATCCCTCGGGAACCCTCCTTTAATCAATTCAATCCGACAAATTTGCCCAACAAAGTCTTTTTTATTGATTTTCAATTTGACCGGCAAGCCTTCATAAAACTGCCGTAATACAAACAGTCTTAGGCTGAGTCCCTGAACCAATACTGCATCGGAAACATTTTCCATAATACCTCCTTAGGCTTAAGTTCAGAGCTATATTGATTTTATGATATTTTGTTAAATTATGATAGTTTTGTCAAGTTATTGTCATAAAATTTCAAAAAGGACTTGAATCAATTAAAATACTAGCAATTTCAATAAAGATATTTTATAATACACATACGAATGCAATTTGCGGGAAATTTAAGACCAGATTTTCCTTAAAATAAAACATAATAAACATTATTAAACAGCATTATGAAAAAAATAATCATATCCAGCCTTCTGTTATTTAGCATTTTTCTTTTTACCGGATGCGGACAAAAGCAAACTGATAAAAACCAAATGCCAAAAGAAGCCGATCCTTTAATAAGGCAATCTCAAGAACCATCAGAAAGTCAGTGGCAAAATGGCGCAGAAAGCCAATTGTTAAATAATAGCGCTCAAAAAACCTATCAAAATCAAAAATACGGTTTTGGTTTCAATTACCCGGGAAGTTATAAAATCCAGGAAAATGATTGGGAGAAAGAACCTCAGCCGGGCGGTTCAATCTATCTTGTCCAGCTTGGCGACGAAACCATTACGGACTTTGAAGCTGAATTTGACAAAGGAATTTTGATTTATGTAGTTAAAGTTGAAAAAGGACCAGATGGCGCAGATCCGCTTATGGCGCCAAGCGGTGCGGATCCAGTATCAAAAAAGGATATAATTATTGGCGGACAAAAAGCCAGGAATTACAATAATGGTCAAATTTATACCGTCGCAAAAAATGGATATGGATATTGGCTAATTTTAGGCGATCAAGCAAGCCGGTCCACCAAGGATAATTTTGCAAAAATTGTTTCTTCCTTTGAGTTTATCAAATAAAATTGCCAAAAAAAATTAAAAAATAAAACCCGTCCTTTTTTGGCGGGTTTTTATAAAATCTGTTAATACATCAAAACCGCTACCGGTTCCATCTTGGCAACAACATGCGCGATGCCATTGGCTTCAACTCCTTCAATTACCTTGTCGATATTTTTGTATCGTGCCGAATCCTGGTTAATGACAATTGAAGACTTGGCGTTATAAAGCCGAACATTTTTTTCTTTCATTTTGGCAAATAATTCATCTTTCGTAAAAACAGATTTTTCTTTTTCATTTTTCCCTTTTCCGGTGCCGTGAGGGGCTGAAAAGAAGCTGTCTTCATTGCGATCGGTTCCGACGCAGATATATGCGTCAGTTGACATGGAAGAGGGGATGAAGACCGGTTCCCCAGTTTTTTTATAAAGCGGATGGCCGGTCATTTTGGCCGGTCCGTAGGCTCTTGAAGTATTGCTGCGGTGGACATAAACGTCATGGCCAAAATGATTTTCTCTGGAAATGGAAATATGCGGCATGTCATAAATCAAATCCATCTCCGGGTCTTTATCCAAGACTCTTTTTATTGTTTCAGAAATATTGTGAGTGATAACAGCTCGATTGGCGGTGCCAAAATTAGACGCGGCGGCCCGGGCATTCATATAAAGTTCTCCTTCCGGAGCTTTGGCGTCATATTTCAAAAGCGATTCATCGCCAGCCATATGTTTTTCGATTTTTTCCTGCATTTTATTATAAACATCTCTTTTCCTGGTTTTGAATGTAAATTTTCCCAAACGCACCATTAATGATTGTGACAAGTGTTCCGGTTTTTTAGCGGTGTGGGTGTACATAGTATATTGGCCGAGGATTCCTGAGCCGGTATGGATCATGAAAAGGTATTGGCCCTTCCTTATTCCCATAAGATCGGCAATTTCCGGATCAATGATGTCGTTCACTTTCAAAAGATCAAGAAAGTGATTTCCGGCCGCGCCCAGGATGCCCAGGCGGAATTTCGCAAAAAACAAATAAAGTTTCGGAATAACATCAAAAATATCCTGCTTGGAAGCTTCGCTTCCAAGTGCGAAAAAATTTCCGCCGTTCTGGGTATTTTCCAATTCATTTTTTGTCTTTATTCCAAGATGTTCAATAATAGCTTTTGTGCCTTTTCGGCAAATATCGACAATAATATTAAATGGAACTCTGGTGCCGACGAATTTTTTAGTAGGGACGACTCTCACTAGTTCCTGAAATAGCTTATCAATATTTTCGTGAGTCAATTCATTTTCATTTAAATTAGTCTTGACTAACCGCATGCCGCAGTTGGGATCGGAATCATTAACCTGGGGTAATATGTATTTATCAGAGACAATGACGGTTCCGGAAGCGTTTTTTCGGCCGGGCTTTGAACAAACATCAGGCATAGCAACCACGCTATGGAAAAGAGTGTCGGCGTTTGATGCGACATCTTCCAGTTTGGCGTAAGATTCGTCGGTTGGAAGCAATTCTTCGCTCATGAAAAAAACCGCTGGCACTTTCATCTTTTCCGTTTGGAATTGTTTTTTATGAGAAGAGATATTCTCTAGTTTATAATTTTTCATAATTTATAGTTTTTTACCCGTCATCCAGAGGACTCCGACGTTACGTCGGAGGACGAAGGATCTACTTTCTGTTTATTAATGGCTATAATTCATTATATAAATCTGACCATTCAGAATTAATTTGTTCTATTAAAATTATTTTCTTTTTTCTAGACCAGCCCTTTAGTTCTTTTTCTCTTTTTATGGCAGTTGGCATAGTTTCT
The DNA here is from genome assembly GCA_029567195.1 of bacterium. Classification (GTDB taxonomy): domain Bacteria; phylum Patescibacteriota; class Minisyncoccia; order Moranbacterales; family UBA2206; genus JAKQLJ01. The sequence goes on from JAKQLJ010000020.1 coordinate 68,699, forward strand.
TTAAGTTCATAATAAACCAGTTTATCTATATTATATTTTTTAGTAAAGCCTTCTATTAATTTTTCCTTGTGTTCCCAGACTCTTCTTTTAATATTACTAGTCACGCCAATATATAAAGTCCTGGAATAATTGGTCATGATATAAACGCAAGGTTGCTTCATTGTTTTTGAGCTGGAGATAGCTCTCGGTAGATTCTTCGCATCGACTTTGGCCGATGCTCTGAATGACGAACATAAAAATATAAATATTTATAAAACCTCGTAAATCTTTTGATAAATCTCGGCGATTTTCTTTATGTCGAAATTTTCTTCCACGAATTTTCTGGCTTCTTTTCCGATTTCCTGGCGTTTTGCCGGGTTTTCATAAAGATCGATTATTGCCCTATAAAAAGCATCAACATTGCTTCTTGGAATTATAACAGAATTTTGGCCGTTGGATAATTCAGCCAGGATTGGTAGGTCGGAAATGATAACCGGTTTTTTGCAGGCCATAGCTTCTGGAACAAAAAGAGGAATATCAAATTTTCCTTTCATGTCTTTTACCGGAAAAAGAATAACATTAGATATATTGTTTACTCGGCTCATCCAATCCTGGCCGCATACATTGACTTTCTCCTGTATCTCATCCGCATATCTGACAATGCTTTCAGCTCCGACTGCGTTTATTTTTTTCTTAATCTCTGATTTTTTGGCAAAATCTTTTTCATCTTTCATTCGGCCGGGGAAGAAAAAAACAATTTTTCTTTTCTTGAATTCCGAGGAATATTTGACAATTAAAGACGTGATGTCTTCCATCGCTCCAAGTCTTTTGTATTCGCCCCCGGTATATTGGACAACAAAATCGTCATTGGTAACGCCGAATATTTTTTGTATTTCCGGATCTTTTGAAGTTTCTTTATAAATATCCAGATCAATTCCCGGATAAACTCTTTTTACATTTTTAAAACCGATAGAATTAAGCTTGTTCTTGGCGTAATCGGAATAGGTGATGATGAGATCGGCGAATAGGATCGATTTAAAATCCTTGTCTTTCAGGATGTCCTCTCGAAGAGTGGCGACAGTCTGGATAGTTTTGGCATTTTTGGTTTTTACAAAAGCCTTGAAGGAAAAAGAATTAAGCTTGGAAGGAGTCAGCATATAATGGATGACGTCAAAATTTTCTCTCAAAATATGGCGGAGTTTCAAAAGCCTTATTCTTTGCATATAAGTCAGCTTATTGGAGGTATAAATGGCTTTTTGGTGGATATGCGAAGGCAGATCAGGAAGATACCCGTTGGTTAGCAGATAGAAATCGTTTTCAACCAGATTTTTTGCCAGATAAAATGCAAAATTCTTGGAAGCTTCATCCCAAGGCGGGGCAATCGGTCGGGTGACTAGTAATATTTTTTTTCTCATATATTTTTTATCAGGCTAAAACAAATTTCAGTATCTTTTGATATCCTGAAATAAATTTAGGATGACAATCTTGCGATAAAATGGCTTATTTAAGCTAATATTCTGATTTTTACCAATCAGCTATTGACTTTTTTATTGCAATATGCTAGTATATTTGCACAACATAAGACCGTGGCAGAGCGAATTAGCCCGGATGGGTTGGGAGGCAGATAGTCTATATGGCTGTCGTTAAGGACTCCTGTTGCGAAATCTTTCGCATCCATACCCATTACGTGCTTCGCTCAAGACCGCCCGGTCTTTTTTTATTTTTTAAAAATTCTTATAAATTTCCCTTTTATCGCTATCATTCGAAACTTCAATAATAATCTTTCCCGCCGCATCCATTTGGGCGGGTTTTATATTTTCAATTTTTCCATTTTCCACTTTGACATCGCCTTCAGAAATTTTTTCCTTATCTTTGAAAATTATGTAGTGAAAATTGGTTTTGTCAGTGTGGTTTTCGATGACGAAATTCAGGCTGTCGTCTTTGGGATTTGCAAAATATGTTGTCCACCAGTTTTTGCCAAAATTAAGATCATTGAACTTGTTGCCGACAGCAAGAAGATAAGCCGAGCTTAGGATGAATGCGATTATTATGAATAAAATTATTTTTTTCTGTTGCATTTTATTTGTCATTGCGAGGGAGTGCAGCGACCGTGGCAATCTCGCAGTTAAAATTCTAATTTCTTAAATTCAGGATTAATACTCTTAATTAAATCAATCTTTTTTTGTCTTGATCCAGCTTTAATTTTTTTCTCAGCCATTAAAGCATATTTAATATATGGAAAACATTCAGCGAAAACTAGTTTAGTAACATTGTATTTCTGTGTAAATCCTTTAATTCTTTTACTCTTGTGTTCTTCTATGCGTCTGGCCAAATTACTCGTTACTCCGGTATATAAAACTGTATTTCCCTTGTTAGTCATTATATAAACCCAATATTGTCTTGGCATGTATTCTTTTGTGTTTCAAATTATGAGATTGCTTCGCTTCGCTCGCAATGACATATTAATTAATTAGTCATTTCCTATAATACACTGCAATATCATCACTCATATAAATCTGGTCAAATCCGACGAGACGCTGGAATTGAGGGGAATCGTATTTGGGATTGACTACCAGAAAATCGGTCTTGGTTTCAGAAAAACACTTTTGCGCCTCGTCCGAATTAGGATTGGAAATCATAACTAGCGTGCAAAGGTCGCTGCTCCGGCTGCCTTGTTCTTCATAGCGGCTGAAGAATCCGCGCGACTGGGGATATTTATATCCGCGCATAAAAAACAATTTCATCCAGGCATCCCCGGTAATATAATTATGGTCCTTGAGAATTATATCTTTTTCAGTGGTATTTTTGGAAAGATAAGACGACGCGTTATAAGTTTGATTGAGCTCTTTGAATCCCTCTTGTTTTTTAAATGCCTGAACGGAATCAAGAAGTCCGGTAGTGAAAATGAAAGCAAGAGTTAAAACAAAAGTTCCCATAAGCAATTTTTTTGCCATAAGCTTTTTTGGATTTTGGCTAAGAATTTTTCCTGTTAGCGTTGGGCAGGAATCAGGACGAAAAAAGGAGTAAAAAGCGTAAGCGCTTAAGATGGCCAAAGGGTAGCTCAAATAATTTCCAATTCTGGAGCTGGGAAGGTCGATAAGAAGCAAGTTAGGAAAGGAAGACATAATAATCAGCATAAAAGTCCAGGAAACAAGAAGACTAAAGCCCAAGTTTTTTCTTTTAAAACTTAAAATCAAAACCAAAAATCCTAAAAATCCGAGTGCTATTCGTGGCTCCCCGACTGTTTGTTCGAGATTGGCCAGAGTCAAACCTACTCTGGTTGACTTAGTAGCGGTGCCAACAGCCGTATCCACAGCTTGCGGATTAACGTAAGTGGGAGTAAAGACAAAAAAGAAAAATATTAAACCAAGAATAAAGATTCCCAAAACAGAAGGAGAGAAAACAATTTTAGCCGATTTTTTGAGGACAGTTTCAATTTCTTTATAATTTATGATCAAAAATAGGGGAATGGTAAGCGCGAATATGAACAGGAATATGAAAGAAGTCAGATGGTGGGTATAGAACAATCCAAATGTAGAGAAGACGGCCAAAGAAAGAAATGATTTTGAATAATTTTCAGCCATACCCTCATCCGTCTCTCTTTCGCTTTGCGAAATCGAGCCACCTTCTCCCTGGGAAAGGAGAAGGGGATATTGACTTTTTGAATTAAGAAATTCGAAACTTCGGTAATAAAAATAGAAAGCCAAAGGCATCAAGAAATTTCCAAAAATATTTCCCATTACGCCGCCGCTGACATATTTGGTCTGCGGAGAAGAGATGGCGAAAAGAACGCCCAGAAACAGCAAGGTCAAAATGGCGATAGTTTTATTTTTAAAAATTCTTAAGGTAAGAATAAAAACAATAAGGATACTCAATATATTTATAAGGAAAAGCAGAATGACTGGCCAACCAGTAAAAAAACTCAAGCCTGTTAAAATATTAATCGAAGCGATAATGGTATGCTCGCCGATGATGAAATCAGGCATTCCTTCATAATTGGTGAGGTTGTGAGTTTCAGCAATCGTCTTTGCCCAATATAGATGATGGCCGAGATCGGTCGCGGTCGGCGCGATGGCGGTTGAAAGATAGGCGGTTTTTATGAAAATTGTGAGGAAGAGCAGAAGAAAAATTAGGATAGTTTGGTTTTTGGAGAAATTAAAAAGAAAATTGTCATCCCCGGCTTCCTGCCTGCCGGTAGGCATGGGATCGGGGATCCAGTCTGGATTCCCGCCTTCGCGGGAATGACAAATAAAATAGTAAATGCTAAGGCATACAGCACTGAACGCCAAAACTCCCAAAATTATAGATGTTCTGGTGATAGCGATATCCAGCCCCGAGTAAGCGAAAAATATAAAGTCAACGGAAATGATACTGAGCCCGAAAGAGGCGATAAACTTTTCCATTAAACTCAGGGCGTTGCTTTTTTTAAACACAGCCAAAAGCAAGCACCAACCCGGAAGGAAAGTCAAAAAAACAAGGCTTAGAAAAAAAAGTATTTGGTTTTGAATTGAATTAAGCATCCTTTGCTTTGACTATTTTAATAGCTTCATTGGCTAGAAACTTGACATTATCTCTCAATGGAAAATTATTTAAGTCTTCTTCTGAAAACCACCTTATATCATAATGTTCTTCTTCATTCAGCTTGACTTCGTTATTTTTAGCTTTGGCTACATACTCTAGGGTTATATGTCGATGAGCATCTGTAATATTATGAATATCCAAGAAATTTGGAATAGGCATAAATTTAGCATCCTTTCCTGAATAATTGGGTGAAGTCGAAATGAGTTCTATTTCCAGGCCGCATTCTTCCTTGACTTCCCGATAAAGTGCTTCTTCCGGATCTTCGTTGAGTTCAATATGCCCCCCGATAGGCAGCCATAAATCCAATCCTTTATGATGGATAAGAAGAACTTTTCCGTCATAAACTATATAAGCAGTTACTACGAAATCTATAAGTTCATGAATGTGGGGCATATTATTTTATTAATTTAGTTATTTCTTCCAAATAATTACGGGAAATTTTTTCCCAGCTATAATTTTCAATCACAAATTGCCTGGCTTTTTGGCCGAAAGCTTTCCGTGCTTCATCATCGGATAAAATTTCTTCTATTTTTCCTTTCCAGGCTTCAGCATTTCCTGATTCCACTAGGAAACCGTTTTCTCCATCCTTAATAGCATCTTTTAGTCCTTCAATGGCTGCGGCAATGACCGGCAGGCGATTGAGGGCGGCTTCAATGACCGATATCCCGAATCCTTCCATATCTCCGGGAACTTTTATGTTTGGCTGGACGAACAGATCGCAAGTGCTAAACAACATATCCCTTATCTCGTTACTTACATAGCCTAACATTTTTACGCGGGAAGATAAATTATTTTTATTGATTGTTTCTCTGATGTTATTCTTGTCCGGTCCGTTTCCTGCTACGATATAAACTATGTTTTCCGGAAGTTTGGGCAGGACGTTTTCAATAAACCAAGCCACTCCCTTTCTTTTGGCCAAACGGCCGGAAGTGAGGATAATTTTTTTGCCTTCCAATTTTTCATCCAGGGCTTTTTCCAAATCTTCCCGGGTGAATTTCTTTGTTTTTTTATCGGTAGACACTCCATTGGGAATAAAAACTATTTTTTCGGGTTTTATTCCTTTTTTTATGGCCACTTGGACCGTTTCATTTCCGACCGCTATAATTTTATCTAAACTCGGAATAAAAATATCGACCCAAATTTTTTGATAAATTTTATTTTTCCAGGTCAAATCAAGGCCATGGGCGACGGCAATTATCGGTTTTTTGGAAAGTTTTTTCATTAGCCAACTGACGTTTCCGAGGATACAACTGCCCAAAAGCACGACATCATAATTTTTAGCCAAAAAAAGAGTCTTGACGGAAACATAAGGCAAAAAAAATGGTATCAGCCATCTTTTTTTATTTGCTACCAATTTAACTTCTGTAATTTTTGAAAGCCAGGTATAAAGTTCGTAATTCTGATTTTCCACGCCTCCGACAATCGGCGGGTAAGTATGAGATATAAAAAGTATCCTTAAATCTCCCATGTTGTTATTTTGTTTACTGATCACTGATTCTTGTTTATTGTTTGTCGTATTTATCTTTTTTCCATTGATACATCTGGTCTTCGGTAAGTTTGCGACTGGATTTTATCATATCGGCCACCAGGGCAAAAACAAAGAATTGGAGTCCGACTAAGAACAGTGTGATAGAAAAAATCAAAATATTCCTGTAAGGAGTTATTTTCCAGTCTTGAAAATACATAGTAAAGAAATAAAACAAAAAGCCCAAGGAAAACAGAATCATCAATATTCCCGGAATTCCGAAAAATTTCATCGGACGGACATCGCGGATCGCTTTTAGGATTATGCGAAAGCTGTTATTGACATAATTCCAGATGCTTTTGACTACGCGGGATTTCCGGTTTTCAAAATAGGTGACTTCTACCGGAACCCACTTTAGCTTCAAATTTTTCCCCAAGGCATCTATAATTACTTCCTGAGTATAGGTAAAATTTCCGGGAAGATTAAGGCGGAGAAGCGTTTCTTTGCTGTATGCCCTGAAACCGCAAGTCAGATCCTTGATATCGTAATTCATAAACCAGCTGATGATAAAAGCGGCTAGCTTGTTCAGGTGGTATTTTGATTTCGGCATATTTTTGGCTTTTATATCAGAAAATCTGTCGGCGCTAACCATATCGGCATCACCATCAAGAATCGGTTCTATGAGTTTTACGATGTCTTTGGGGTCGAACTGGCCATCCGCATCGATATTAACCATAATATCCGCCTTATTTCCAAGAGCTTTTTCCACAGCGGTTTTGAAGGTTATGCCTATGCCACGATTAACCGTGTGACTCACTACGTCATTTGCTCCGGAATTTTTTGAAATTTCTGCAGTTTTGTCTTTGGAACCGTCATCAACCACTTGGATTAATTTTTCCGTGATAACCGAACCTTTTTGGGAGTAAAAATCCAAGCTAAAACTGTCTTTTATTCTTTTTATAGTCTCGCCGATTTTTTCTTGTTCGTTAAAAGCGGGAATGTTTACGATCAATCTCATAATATTCTTTACGAATTACGAATCTCTGACAATATACGAATTACAAATAAAAAGTCAAAAATTCGCACCGGTTTTTTTTATCTCTTTTTAATTAAAATCTTCCTGTCGACACATTTAATATCGCATTGGACATTTTCGGTGCCCTGGCGAACCAAATCTTTTCCGCATTCTCTCAGTCTTTCCTCGCATTTCTCCCTGCTTTCTGTTAGATACTTCAGATTAACTTCATATCCAAAATATCCTAAAACAAAATAGGCAACAACCAACGTGCCAGCAATCCAAATAATAGACTTTAAAATTGAAAACATAAATCCCTTATTTAAGCCAAAAATTAATAATAAAAACAGCGAGTTTTAGCTGTTTTTATTATAACTTATTTTCATATTTTCGTCTACCGGCCAATGCCTCTGTAAAGTATTCCCATTTTTTGAATGGCTTTTTTATCCAAACAGTTTTTTCCGTCAATCACTACCTTAATTCCATGTTTTTTAAGAGTTTTTGGATCAATAGCTTTGAATTGGTTGTGATCAGTGACTAAAATGATAGCTTCGGATTTTTTAAGGATTTGCTCAAGACTCTTTTCGGTTGATTTCTCCTTAATATATGGATCAAAAGTCAGGACATCAGAGCCGTATTTTTTGGCAATTTCAATTATTTTCAAAGAAGGTGATTCCCGGACATCGTCCACATTGGCTTTATAAGCAATCCCTAAAATTCCCACCTTTGTCCCCCTCATTGGTTTTTTAATTTCATTGAGAGCGTCCTGAAGCAATTCAACGGTGTAGCGGGGCATAGAGTTGTTAATTTCCCGGGCAACGCGCAAAAATTTGTGGTCAAAGCCGATTTCCTTGGCGCGTTCTATCAGATAATACGGATCAACCGGAATGCAATGGCCGCCGACCCCGCAAGAAGGGAAATGAGGCATAAAAGCGAAAGGCTTGGTGGCGGCTCCCAGGATGACATCTTTCACGTCAATTCCCATGCGGTCAAAAGATCGGGCTAGTTCATTAACAAAAGCAATGTTTATGTCTCGAAAAGAATTTTCCATAATTTTTACCGCCTCCGCTTCTCGAATCGATTTCATCGGTCGGACTTCGCCGGTAGTTATATTCCGATAATACGCCAAGGCCATTTCCAATCCTTTTTTGTCAAAAGATCCGACGACTCTCGGTAAATTGGCCACAGTCCATTTTTCATCTCCCGGATTGACTCTTTCCGGACAATGAGCGATGAAAACATCTTTGCCTACCTTGAATCCGGCACGCCTAAAAATTGGTTCCACTATTTCTTCGGAAACTCCCGGGTTAACAGTGGATTCCAAAACTACCAGCGCTCCTTTTTTGAGATTTCTGGCTATCATTTCAGATGCTCCAATCACCGGCGTAAGATCGGGATAAAATTTTTCGTCTACCGGAGTGGGAACGCAGATCAGAATTATATCCGCTTTTTTTATTTCTTTTTCATCATTTGTTGCTCTCGGAGTGAATTTAGGCAAGTTGTCTTCCAGATATTTTTCTTTTATGGGACTTTTGCCTTTGTTTATCAAACTGACCTTTTCTTTCATTTTTTCAATGCCAATAACTTTATATCCTACTTCTACGCTTCGAACAGCCATTGGCAGGCCGACATAGCCCAATCCTACAACACAAACAGTCTGTTTTTTGTTTTCCATGAAAATTAAGCTTATAATTTAAGACTTTTATAATTTTAGAAAAATTTTAAAAAAAAGACAAGCAATCAAATAGAGATGACATAAATTAAAAAAAATTGTATAATATTAACGATGAATAATATCATATCCGCCAAGTGCGGAAAAAACAAAAAAATAACCATTGGTATCAATGCTTCTTTTTTAAGAAAACCCAATACCGGTATCGGCCAGGTAACACTTAATTTCTTAAAAAAGCTGAGTGAACTGAAAAATGAGGATTGCAAATTCATATTATATTTGGAAGAAGAATTGCCGAAGGAAATAAAATTGTCAGAAAGTCTTTTTTTGCCAACGGGCAATTTTGAAAAAAAGATATTTTTGCCTTTATGGAAAAGGGATGATTTGATCCGCAAAATATGGTGGGAAAAATGTTTATTGCCAAAACATGTCAAAAAAGACGGCTGTGATGTTTTTTTCAGCCTTTACCAAAGTCCGACAATAATTAAAGGCGAAACAAAGCACGTGATGTTGGTTCATGATATAATTCCCAAGCTTTTTCCGGAATATCTCAATAATTCGAGGAAAAGACATTATCAAAAACTAATAGAGAAGGCGATTTTGAGAGCGGACAAAATTATGGCCATTTCCAGAAGAACGGAAAAAGATCTGATTCAGCATCTGGGTCTTGGTCCGGACAAGATCAGCGTAAATTATATTGATGTCGATGAAATATATAAAAAGGAAGCGGAAGAAAAAAAATTAGCCAAAGTTTTAAGGAAATATAAATTGAAACCCGGATACATCCTCTCCGGTGGAGGATTGGAGGTCAGAAAAAACATCGAAGGGGTTATTCGCGCTTACCATTATTTAACAGAAAGAAATAAAAATGAGCGTTTTATTTCCGAAATGCCAAAATTGGTGGTTTATGGAAAACTTTTACCCCAGCTTTTTCCGCTGGTAACTGACGGGGAAAAATTGGCCAGGGAATTAAATTTAACTAAAAAAATAAAATTTTTGGACGCGGTGCCGCAGAATGATTTGCCGTCTATTTTCCAAGGCGCTCGAATGTTTGTTTATCCTTCTTTTTATGAAGGATTTGGATTGCCTATTCTTGAGTCCATGAACCAGGGAAAGCCGGTCATTACTTCCAAAACTTCATCTCTTCCGGAAGTGGGAGGTGACGGGGTGCTTTATTCCAACCCGGACGACTTCAAAGATATTGCGATGGTAATGAAAAATTTAATGATGCACCACAATTTGCAAGAAACGCTTTCTGTTCGCGCCAAGATTCAGGCAGAAAAATTTTCATGGGATAAATTTGTGGAAAAATTTTTGAATATTATAAATGTCCTTTAGAAACAGGAAACATAATCGTTTATCAGATTATGATTATTCTCAAAATGGCATGTATTTTGTGACCATTTGCACAAAAAATCTAGGTAATGTTTTTGGGGAAATTGTGAACGGGCGGATGATATTAAATAACATTGGAAAAATTGCCAATGAATTTTGGACAGAAATTCCAGTTCACTTCTCTAATATTGATTTAGATGAGTGCGTGGTAATGCCCGATCATATTCATGGAATAATTGAAATAAAAAATAATCCGAACGTAGGGACCGCACATGTGCGGTCCGATAATAAAAACCGAACAAAAATGTTGTTGTCCCGGGCCATTCATGGTTTTAAATCATCTGTAACACGAAAAATATTATATCCGACCCAGGAACGCATATATGCGTTCCCTACCAAATTTGCCTGGCAGAAATCTTTTTATGATCATATTGTCCGAAATGAAATTGAATTAAATAAGATCAGAGAATATATTTTTAAAAATCCTCAAAACTGGGGAAAAGATAACGAAAATATTTTTTATGATTTCGCTGAAAAATCTGAATAAACCAAAAAATTATTTATTATTAGCCAATATTTTCCTGGTTCTCTTTTTAATCTTGCTGAATAATTTCAAAATTATTCCCTTGAGGGCGGGGGATTTTGCCTTTTTTGCTTTTTTAATTCTGGCTTTTTCCCTCTACCGTCCGGGCTGGGCGTTTTTGTTTTTTATCGGTACTATTATTTTGGAGAATATAAATCTGGCTCCTCTGGAACTGGGGATAAGTATCCGGCCATATCAATTTTTTGGCGCCTTTATAATTTTGGCTATAATTATCCGTCTGGTTTCCAAAAAACTTTATTTTGAAATATTAAAACCGACCTTTTTTGATTGTCTGGTTCTGATTATGGTGCTGGCCGGATTTTTAAGCGCTTTGTTTTCAGAAGACAGGGGATCTAGCCTCAAGCTTTCTGTGATTTTTTTGAGTTTTGCCGCCCTTTATTTTTTGGTGAGAAACTATGTCCAAAACGGGGAGGATTTGAAAAAAATTGTTCCTTTTTTTCTCGCTTCATCCCTGGTTGTAATTCTTTATGGCATTTGGCAAAATTGGGCTTTCGCTCATAATTTTTCTCATTTTGAAGCGATGCCAGGACGGCCTAATGGCACATTTGCCGAACCGGATTGGCTGGGAATATATCTAGTAGGGCTGTTAGCCTTGATTTATTCGTTGATTTATTACTTTAGCAGGAGGGACGCAATGTCCGAAACCCAAAATCCAGTCACCAATTACCAATTACTAATCACCAGTTGCTTTTTATATTTCTTACTTACCGTTTTATATATCTTGCTCATTCTTACTGTTTCCAGAAGCGCCTGGCTCGGAGCGTTGGCGGCAACTTTCATTTTTCTGTTTATTATCTGGACCAATTTAAAATTTAAAAATTGGCAATGGAAAGAAACGCTGGTTATAAAAATGAAAATTTTGGCTTCTTTTGCGGCGGCTGTTGCCGTTGTTTATGTTTTTCATCTGACTAATTTTCAATTATTTAACAGGATTGAAAGCACGGGAACAGGATTGCAGAAAATAACCGTTGCTTGCGTGCCGTGCAAAGGAAGTTATGAAGAAAACGACTGCAACTGGAAGCCCTTTCCCATTAAGGATCCGGTTATTATAGGAGACATAAGCGATCTTGAAGATTATAATTGCCGCCATATCAATCTGGAGGATATTTCCAAAGAAGAAGCAGCCGGAAATTATATAACCACCGCCATGAGATCCGATCCCAATATCAATATCCGCAGTGAAATTTATAAAAAGACACTGGAGGAAATAAAAAAACATCCAATTTTGGGTGTTGGCTGGGGCGGAATCGGGAAAGTTTTAGGAGAAGACGAGCGGGGAACATCCTTAAATTCCAGCAATATTTTCCTGGAAACGTGGCTGGGATCGGGAGTAGTCGGATTTTTGGCCTTGATCATGGCTTTCCTTTTCATCCTTTTTAATTCCATCAAGAATTATTTTTATTCCTCTGATAATTTGCAAAAAACGGTAAGTTTGTTTATTATAGTTTCTTGGTTTTCTATGATAATCCCTAATTTGTTTAACGCCGGAATATTCTTAGGAATTTTCTGGGTTTGGCTGGCAGTTACGCAGATTAAAAAATAAACCGACCTAAGGGATATTTATAAATTATGACAATTGGAATTGATATAAGATTAATAGGCAAAAAGCAGACCGGCTCAGAAGGAGTTTTTTTTAACATTGTGAAAGAATTAGCCAAAATTGATAGTCATAATAAATTCAAATTATTTACCGATATAACCGACGAAAAAATATTGGAGAAAATAAAAAAAGACCTAGAAATAGAAAATAAAAATAATTTTGAAATAGTTTCTTTGCCAACGACCAATAAATTTTCTTGGAATTTTTGGACACTTCAGAGATATTTGAGAAAAAATCCGGTTAACGTTTATCTCACGCAATATATTACTCCTTTTTTTGTGCCGCAAAAGATAAAAATCGCCACCATAATTCATGATATTTCCTTTAATTTTTTTCCGCAATTTATAAAAAAATCAGATTTATTTTTTTTGAAAATCCTGATTCCCTTAACTCTCCGCCGGGCGGATAAAGTTTTGGCTGTTTCTAAGTTTACCCGCTATGAAATAGGCAAATACTATAATACCGATCCGGACAAGATGGAATGGTTCCATAATGCGGTAAGCGAAGATTTTTTGAAGGCCGATATTTCTTTGGAGAAAATAAAAGAGGTCAAAGAAAAATATAATTTGCCGGATAAATTCATTCTCTATGTCGGCACCTTACAGCCGAGAAAAAATATTCCTGTTCTAATTGAAGCCTACAATATGGCAAAAGATAAATTACCTGACACTAAGTTGGTAATCGCTGGAGGAAAAGGGCATAATTACGATCCAAGAATTGACGAAACAGTCAAAAAATATAATTTGGAGAAAGATGTTTTCTTGCCAGGTTTTATCGATGAAGAAGACAAGGCGGCCGTCATGGCCGGCGCTCTTATTTTTTCTTTCCCGTCTCTTTATGAAGGCTTTGGCATTCCTATTCTTGAGGCGATGAGTGTGGGAGTGCCGGTCATCGCTTCCGGGATTCTCCCTCATCGGGAGATAGCAGAAGAAGCAGTCCTTTTTTTTGATCCGGAAAACAGTGAGGAATTGTCTCAGAAAATTATTTTGCTTTCCAAAGACGATAATTTGAGGGAAAAATTGGCAAAAGACGGGAAAAGACAGGTTAAAAATTTTTCCTGGGATCGTAGCACTCAGAAAGTCTTGGCTGTCTTGGAAAAAATGAACCGCTAGCTCTCGTTGACAAATGCCATAATTTGTATAAAATGTAAATATTGTTGATTAATATAAATATTAGTTATTGTTTTTATTTTTAAAAAATAAGCTATCTCTGGTTTTTGCAAAAAATTAAAAATTAATGAACACTGGAGAAAACAAAAAAAATGGCGTATCAAGAAAATAATAAATTTAGTTCCCAAAGGATGAATAGAACAGAACAACCCAAGGTGAGATTTTATAAAAAACGCTGGTTTAAAATACTGGCTGTTTTAATTTTTCTCTTGGCTATCGGAGGCGCCGTAGCGGCTTGGAAAACAGGAAGCGTTCTAAGAAAAATTTCCGAAGGAGGACTCTTAAAAAGTATTGTGCATAATATTCCAGGTGTAAAAGATGAGCTTAAGGGCGAAAAAGAGGGTCGGATAAATATTCTTCTTTTAGGTATGCGCGGAGAAAACATTCCCGGCGGCGGCCTTTTGGCGGACACTATAATGGTAGTAAGCATCAAACCGGCAGAAAACAAAGCGGCTATCATTTCCATACCGCGTGATACTTACGTTACTGTTCCCGGCACTCAGGATAAACAAAAAATTAATGCCGTTCATTTTTATGGGGAAGAAAAAAGCAAAGGAGAAGGACTGGAAGCGATGAAAACAGTAGTTTCAGAAGTGACCGGATTGCCTGTTCATTATGCGGCCAGCATTAATTTTGCCGGTTTCAAGCAATTGGTGAATGCCATTGGTGGAGTAGATATTACCCTCGAACAGCCATTTGAGGAAGCAATGCAGTTTAACGAAGCGCATGTTTGCGATCCCAACGTTTTTACTGTTCCAACAGGAAAATATGAACATAAAAAAAACGAAAGGGGAAAAATTGTAAAGTCTTATCCTCTTTGCACCAACCCCCAAACAGAATGCGGCGGTGATTTTAAATTGCCGGCCGGCAAACAAACGCTAAACGGCGATCAAGCTCTTTGTTATGTTCGTTCCAGAGTGACCTCCAATGATTTTGAAAGAGCCAAACGCCAGCAAATGATGATGAAGTTGATAAAAGACAAAATGCTTAGCGCCGGAACATTAACTGATTTTTCTAAAATTAATAATGTTTTGGATAGCTTGGGAGACAATGTGAGATCAAATATGCAACTTTGGGAAATGCAGAGATTTTATGATGTTTACAAGCAAGTTCCCAACCCGGAAATTTATCAGAGAGTGCTGGAGGACAGCGAGGAAGGATTGCTTTATTATCCCGGAGAAAGTGCGGCCGGATATATTTTATTGCCTCGGGGAGACAATTATAATCGAATTCATGAAATGGCCCAAAATATATTTACTCTTCCTATCCAATCGGACATAAAGCCTAAATAATTCACGGCTGATGCAATTATCTATAATCATTACGAATTACAAAAACCCCGAACTTCTTAAAGTTTGTATTGATTCTATTCGGAAAAATTTGACTTTAACTGATTATGAAATAATCGTGGCTGATGGATCGACGGAAGAGGACACGAGGCTGATGATGAAAGAAAATTTTCCGGAGATTATTTTTTTGCCGTTTAATGATAATGTCGGTTTTGCAAATCTGGTCAGAGCAGGTTATAAAAAAAGTTCTGGCCAGTATGTTCTGGTAATGAACGGCGATATGATTATAAAAAAGGATTCCATTGAATCGCTCATGGAATATGTTAAAAATAATCCCGATGTTGGACTAGTCGGTCCCAGACTTCTCAATTTCAACGGTTCTTTCCAGTCTTCTTGCTTCCGATTTTATACCCCTCTTACTATCATTTACAGGAGAACGCCTATGGGAAAAATGAAATTTGCCCAAAAACATCTGGACAGGTTTCTGATGAAAGATTTTGATCTTAAAAGCATAAAAGAAGTGGACTGGCTGATGGGTTCGGCTCTGATGGGTTCCAGGATGGCAATGGAAAAGGTGGGGCCGATTGATAATCGCTACAAAATGTATTTTGAAGATGTTGATTGGTGCCGCCGATTTTGGGAAAAAGGATATAAGGTGATATACTATCCAAAAGCGGAGATGTATCATTATCACGGCAAAGGATCAGCCGGAAAAAGTCTGATTAAAACCCTTCTTTTTAATAAGCTTGCCTGGTGGCATATATCAAGTGCGGTTAAATATTTTATAAAATATGCAGGAAAACAACTTCCCCAACACAAATAGTCAGGATATTTCATCTCAAGACGAAGAAAAAAAAACGCTGGAAAAAAACAGGAAATTATTTAAAAAATACCTGTCTTTTTTTGCGTTAGTTTTTTTGCTTTACGGCAGTTTTTATTTGGGGTTTTCCCAAGGCAAAAAAAATCAGGAAGCAGTCGATGAAAAACCTGTTGTTCCTATCAGCCAATCAGTGGTCAGTAATAAATTTTCTAATGAAAATAAAGTCGATTTTTCTCTTTTTTGGCGGGTCTGGGACTTGGTGCGGGAAAAACACATCAATAAAAACAATCTGGATGCCCAGAAAATGGTTTATGGCGCAATTAACGGAATGTTGAAAGCTACGGGCGATCCTTATTCTAATTTTTTTAATCCCAGCGATACTAAATCTTTTTCCCAGGAAATCGAGGGCAGTTTTGACGGCATCGGAGCTGAGCTGGGAGTCAAAGACGATGTTTTGACCATTGTGGCTCCGCTGGAAGGATCGCCAGCCCAAAAAGCCGGACTTCGTTCGGGAGATAAAATTCTTAAAATTAACAATACTATTTCAGCCGACATGACCGCTGATGACGCGGTGGATTTGATCAGAGGTAAAAAAGGAACGGAAGTCAGACTCACTATTCTTCATTTGGGAGATCAGGAAACAAAAGAAGTGGCCATCATCAGGGATAAAATAGAAATAAAAAGCGTGAGTTTGGAAAATAGGGAAGATAAGATTGCCTATCTTAAGATTTCCAAATTCGGAGATAATACTGCCCGGGAATTTAATGAAGCGGCAAATAAAATTGTTTCCGAAGGCGCCAAAGGCATCATTATCGATATGCGAAATAATCCGGGAGGGCTTTTGGACAAATGCGTGGAAATAGCCAATAAATTAATTCCCAAAGGCAAAGTGATCGTCACGGAAGAAGATAGTGCCGGAAACAAAGAAAGCTTGCACACTAACGGAGGAGACAAATTAAGTTCCATTCCGACCGTAGTGCTTATAAACGAAGGAAGCGCCAGCGCCTCGGAAATTTTAGCCGGAGCTTTGAGGGATAATCAGGGAATAACCCTTATCGGTAAAAAATCTTTTGGCAAGGGATCGGTTCAAGAGCTCAGTGATCTCCCGGGCGGAGCAAGCGTAAAAATAACCGTAGCCAAATGGATGACTCCTGGCGGTGATTACATTATGGAAAAAGGCATTAGTCCCGACGTGGAAGTGGATTTAAGTCTGGATGATTATAACAATAACCGCGATCCGCAATTTGATAAGGCATTGGAAATGATTAAGGAAAAAATAAAATAAGCGAGATGAAAATTATTCTGTTGCAGGACATAAAAAGTTTGGGCAAAAAGGGGGACAGCAAGGATGTGTCAGAAGGTTACGCCCGAAATTTTTTGTTTCCTAAAAAAATAGCCGTTCTGGCAACGGAAGTTGCGATAAAAAATGTGGAAGAAAAAAGAAAAAAGGAAGTTGAGGAAAAACAAAAGGAAACGGCAAAATTAACGGAATTGGCTCATATTTTGAAGGATAAGAAAATTGTGCTAAAATATAAAGCGAAAAAAGGAAAACTTTTCGGATCGGTTTCCGCCAGGGATATAGCCAAAGAATTGGAAAAAGAAAATTATAACGTTTCCGAGAAGATGGTTAAGTTGAAAGATCCGATTAAAAAAATTGGAACGTATTCCGTTAAACTAGAATTAGCGCCGAATATTATTTCTCAGATAAGCCTTTCAATCGAAGAAGCATAGTTGATCTTATAAATAAAACAAGGAAAGTCGCGGGGGAGCCTGCTTGCCGGTTCGTATGCCGTCAGGTTTAGGGGCAGGCGGCTTTTTTATATTAACTAGCCGGGGGTTTTAAAAATATGAAAAAAAACAGAAAGTATATTTTTGTTGTCGGGGGGGTGATGAGCGGGGTTGGCAAAGGAATAACCACTTCTTCTATTGGTGCCATATTGAAATACCGCGGTTTTAACGTCACCGCTCTTAAAATTGATCCGTATATCAATGTCGATGCGGGGACCATGAATCCGACCGAGCACGGAGAAGTTTTTGTGCTGGATGACGGAGATGAAACTGATCAGGATATGGGCAATTATGAAAGATTTTTGGATGTCACTCTCACTAAGGATAATTATATGACAACGGGAAGAGTGTATGAAACGGTCATCCACAAGGAAAGAAATTTGGAATATAACGGACGATGCGTAGAAGTTGTGCCGCACATTCCATTGGAAGTCATAGACAGGATT
This sequence comes from bacterium, assembly GCA_029567195.1. Lineage (GTDB taxonomy): Bacteria > Patescibacteriota > Minisyncoccia > Moranbacterales > UBA2206 > JAKQLJ01. The sequence continues at coordinate 86,462 of JAKQLJ010000020.1, forward strand.
GAAAAAGCTTCCAGCAAAGCCAAGTCTGATATCACCCTTGTTGAAATCGGCGGAACGGTGGGGGAATACCAAAACGTGTTGTTTCTGGAGGCGGCCAGAATGATGAAAATAAAACATCCGGATGACGTGATGTTCGTGATGGTCAGCTATCTGCCG
>JAKQLJ010000025.1 GCA_029567195.1 bacterium
ATTTGAGAGGAGCTGTCCTTAGTACGAGAGGACCAGGATGGACAAACCTCTAGTGTTCCAGTTGTCTCGCCAGAGGCATAGCTGGTTAGCTATGTTTGGAAAGGATAACCGCTGAAAGCATATAAGCGGGAAGCCTCTCCCAAGATCAGGCAACTGTCGTTTGCATCACACTGCGTGTGATTCTAAATTCAAAATGCAAAAATAAAAAATCAAAATTATTGTGTTCGCTACGCTCACGACTATTAATGATAGTCGCGGAGCGACAACTTAATTTTTCATTTTGAGATTTGATTTTTGAATTTAGTGAGTATCGCGCGAAGCGTGATGCGAACGACGTGATTTCCTGGAAGATTACCAGGTTGATAGGTCTCAGGTGTAAGTCGAGTGATCGATTTAGCCAAGAGATACTAATAAATTGAACATTATCTTCTCTTAAATCAGGGAACAATGATCAAAGAGCAAGGAACAATAAATAAGAAAAACTCTTAATTATTGGTCACTGTTCATTGTTCGTTGTTCGCTGTTATCGATTAGCAGTTAGCAGTTTCTAAAGTTGTATAAATAATCAGATATTGTATAATGAACAAGTATGGAAAGATATAAAAAAAGTTTTAGGTTTATTTTTACTATAATTTCTGTAATTATGGTAACCATTGCGTCATTTATGTTCTTTTCTCCGGTTATCAACGCGTTCTAGGCGTTTGTGAATTAGAAACAATAATATATCTTTGTTTCTATAATTCTCGGTGCTTCTAGCGACAGGGTCACACCTGATCCCATCCCGAACTCAGTCGTTAAGTCTGTCAGCGCTGATGGTACCTCTTCGTGAGGGAGAGTAAGTCAGTGCCGAGAATTATAGACGCAAATAAAAGCAGTTTCCTTTTTAGCGGGAGCTGTTTTTTTAGTCCGCTATTTATTAGTTTTCAAAGTTGTGCTAAAATCGAATTATGGAAGGTAGACAGAAAAAAAGAATCATAATAGTAGCCATTTATCTTGTTTTGCTGATAACTTTTTGCATATTTATTTATTATGCTTTTTTGAAGCCGGAAGAAACCTGTTTTGACAAGGTAAAAAATCAAAACGAAGAAGACGTGGATTGCGGAGGCGTATGCGCCAGATGCCAGAAAATCGAAGCCCAACCGCTTGTTTCTTTGGAAACTGGCATAGTGGATAGCGGAATTCCGGGGGAATATGATTTTTATTCTTTTCTGTCCAATCCAAACAATATCTACGGCAGTCAAAGTTTCCAATATGAGATAAGAATGAAAGATGCTAGCGGCAATGTTTTGACCGAGCGGACGGGAGAAAGTTTTATTTTGCCCGGAGAAAAGAAATATATTGTAGAAACCAACTTTAAATTAGAAACCGTTCCGGCCAAAGCAGAATTAGCTATAAAAAGTTCCCAATGGATAGAATTCAATCAATATTATCAAAAACCGGATTTGGAAATAGTGAATAAAAACTATAGCGAGATAACGGGAGGAGTGGGCTTTTCCGAGGCCAAAGGGCTTCTCAAAAATAAAAGTCCCTTTGATTTTGAGCTTATTAAAATCAGAGTAATTTTAAAAGATAATAACGGAAAAGTGGTGGGTCTTAATTCCACACAAATGAGAACGGTAAAATCAAAGGAAGAGCGCGATTTCAGAGCGCTTTGGCCCAACAGATTTCCCGGAGACGTGAGAAATATGGAAGCTCAGGCGGAAGTGAATGTTTTTGATTCGGAAATTTTTATGCAAAGATTTTTTCAAACGCAAAAATTTCAAAAATACTAATAGTCTTATCGTTTATTCGAGTCATTTGAACGCTTTTTCTAAATTGGTGCTGTTTTAAACAGCTCGGTATATTTTAGCGTTAGAATAACCCGAATTTTTTTATGAGAGATATTTTTAAATTGGACTGGATATTATTGGGGGCGGTATTTTTGCTTCTGGCAGTCGGACTTTTGGCATTGTGGAGTATTTCCTTCGAGGACAATGCTTTTAACGCTGGTAATTTTCAAAAACAAATTATCTCCGTTGTTATTGGAATAATACTGCTTTTTTTCTTTTCCTTTTATGATTACCGGATTTTTAACTCTTTCAGCACCAAACTTTATTTTGCCATGCTAGCGGTTCTTGTGGCAGTGATATTTTGGGGAACAACTGTTCGTGGCACTACTGGATGGATCGGCATCGGCGCCTTGAGGGTTCAGCCGGTAGAGGCGGCTAAACTAGTGCTTATCATTTTTTTGGCCAGTTTTCTGAGCAAGAAAAAAAACCAGTTGAGCATCGTAGTAAGAACAATCGCTTCTATTGTTTTATTATTCATCCCAATTTTCTTAATTCTTAAACAGCCGGATTTCGGCTCAGCAGCCATAATTGTCGGGGTTTGGACCTGCCTTCTTTTAATTTGCGGAATAAATGCAAAAAATATGGCCATTCTTTTTGTTATTGCCACTCTTTCCCTTTCATCCGGGTGGTTTTTAATGAAAAATTATCAGAAAGACAGGCTGGTTAATTTTATAAAACCGGAAAGGGATCCTCAAGGCAGTGGGTATAACGTTATTCAATCTATTGTGGCAGTAGGCTCTGGCGGACTTACCGGAAAGGGCATTGGTCATGGTTCTCAATCGCAATTGAATTTTTTACCGGAAAAGCATACTGATTTTATTTTCGCTGTCATTTCGGAAGAATTGGGATTTTTTGGAGCCGCTTTTGTCTTTGTTCTTTTTGGTATAATTTTTTATAGGATAAAAGAAATAGCCAAAAAAGCCCGGGATAATTTCGGTTATCTTTTGGCTGTAGGTGTCCTGGCTATGATTTTTTTGCAAGTTTTGGTGAATGTCGGTATGAATATAGGACTGATGCCGGTCACGGGAGTGCCTTTGCCATTTTTAAGTTACGGAGGAAGCTCTTTAGTGGCGATATTGGCTTCAATCGGAATGGTGGAAAGCATCCATCTCCGCAAAGCCAGCGCTATTGACTAAAAGGATAATTATTGGTAAAATTTTTAAGATATGGAAAAGAGGAAAGATGAGAATTTGGATCTTCTGAGTCGTTGTTCTTCCTGTAATAGTCGGTTAGGCAACGATGCAGTTTCCTTGATATCCAAGGAAAAAACAAAAACTGTTTTTCATACTTTTTGCCATAAATGCCAGTCCAATACTTTGATAATTATTTCCGGCGGCGCCAGGGGACTTATGGCGATAGGTATGGCTACCGATCTCAATAAGGACGAAGCCAGGGAAAAAATCAGAGGAAAAACTATCAGCGCTGATGAGGTGATTGCGGCGTATGAAATGATAAATGAAAAACAGGAAGATTTGAAGTCGAAAAATTTATAATTTATTAATCGCTTGAGAGGACTGTAGCGTTTGAGTAGAGATAGCGGGCCTGCCCGCATCACTACGCGAAGCGTTGCGGGCGGGTAGAGCGCAATAAGATGACAGAAAAAGTTAATTTGTCGGCGAAAAGCAGAAATGTGTTTGGCCGAAAAACCAATAAAGGCAGAAAAGAGGGTCTGATTCCGGCGGTTGTTTATGGCCGTGGAATTGAGACTAAAAGCATCTGGATAAATGATCTGGATTTTAAAAGATTGATTAAAAAATCGGGAGAAAGCACGATGATCGTTCTGGAAATTGACGGCAAAAATGACTCGCTTCACCGAAGTTCCAGCGAGGCTGACAGAAATGTCATTATTTATGACATGCAGGAAGATCCGGTAAAAGGAAATTTTTTGCATATTGATTTTTTCCAGGTCAGAATGGACGAAGAAATCGAAACGGAAGTGGAATTGGTCTATGTCGGAGAAGAGGATGCTCCGGCGGTAAAAGAATTGGGCGGAGTTTTGATAAAAAATATGGATACCGTGGAGGTCAAATGTCTTCCTGGCGATCTGCCATCGGAAATAAAAGTAGATGTTTCAAAGCTGGCTACTTTTGAAGATTATATTTATATCAAAGATTTGAAAATTTCTGACAAGGTTAAAATCGACCTTGATCCGGAAACAGTTGTAGCGCTTATCTCTCCTCCAAGATCGGAAGAAGAGCTGACTCAACTGGAAGAAAAAGTGGAAGAAGATGTAACAAAAGTAGAGGGGGTAGTAAAGGAAGAGGTTCCGGCTGAAGGCGAAGAAAAGAAAGAGGAAAATAAAAAAGAGGATAAAAAATAGAGCTTCATTTCCAGAAACGTCCCGATGAAATTCGGGACGTTTTTTGTGTGGATAAGATGCTGTTTCTTTGTTGTTATTTCTGGTATAATGAAAACATGGCCTAAGGAAAAAATAAAATAAGAATAAAAAAATGAAACAAAAAGTTTTAGCCTTTCTGGTTATAATAATCTGCGTTTCTTTTACCACTTACAAAAAATATTCAGCGAAAGAAATCCAATATGCCGAAGTTAACGCCAGCGATAATGCTTTGGTACTCGGCGAAAGCAACCAAAATGGTGGAGGAAACATTGGAGTCACTAGCTTTGTTGATAAGGATGAAAAGGGCAATAAAATAAATTCTATTGCTAATGGTGAATTTCCAGTTTCTTATGTTCGAATGGTTCTCCATTGGCAAAAATTTGAACCGACAGAAGGCAATTTTGATTTTTCTGACTCCAACGTTGATGCCAAAGAATTTAATGATTATGTAAACAGCCAAAATAATCCCGGTCTTAAAATTCAGATAAATATAAATAATGACTCTCTTTGGGCGACATATAAGAACAAGGGTGATCAGGGCACTTCTTCCCCAAAAGACCTTCAGGCTAATTACGATCAAAATTACGGCTACAGCAAGACCTACTATAATTTTGTAAAAACAGTAGTTGGGCATTATAAGAATAATTTAGAAACAATAGTTATCGGAAACGAACCTATCACTGATTTTTTTTGGCTGGGCAATCCTAATAAACCCGATGACAAAGCCAAGGATTATTTGAAACTTTTTATCACGGCCAAAAAGGCCATTCATGATGTCGATTCAAATCTCAAAGTTTCTGACGGAGCCTTGTTTGGAAATAATATCTACAAATTGGCCATCTATCATTATTGCCAAACCGGCAAAACTCAAAAAGCCGAAGAGTTGTATAAAAATAGCAATATAAAGGGATTTTACAATCCATCGGTTTCTGCTTGTCAAAAAGTTACCAGGGAATCTATTGAAAAAAATCCTACCGATAAAAAAGCTTTCGAGATGGTTGTTTTAGGCCTAAAGGGCTTGGGAGAAGAATGTCCGTTTTCGGGGAATTGCACCATTTATGAAATGGACGACGTGATTAATTTTCATCATTATGATTATAGTGAATATCTTTTCCCAATAGTTGAATATTTACGTGAAACAAATCATGGAAAGCCGGTTATGCTTAATGAAACGGGCTTTAATGATAGATATGTCCCTTCCTGCGGCAACGATTTCGGAGCCAAATATATGGCCAGAAAACTGGCGACGGCCGTTTATCTGAAATTGGAACCGGTTATTTGGTATACAAAATTAGGAACCAGCCAGGAAACTTGCGGTGGCTTGATTGATGAAAACGGAAATCCCAAAGAGGCTAACAGAACCGCTCTCAAACTAGCTCTCAAATACCTCAACAAAAACTTTTCCAAAATAAGCGCGGTAACGACCGATGACAAAGTAGAGCGCTATTCTTTTGTTTCCAATGACGGAAAAGTGGATGTGGCCTGGAAAAAAGATGACGTTTCCGGCACACCTTCCATTGATGTTCCTTCCGAATGCAAGGCTATAAACTATAAGGACGAAGTTATCAAAGATGAAGGCCAAAGCTCAGCCGTTTCCCTGGAAACTCCTATTTACATAGTTTGTTCCAAAGATCCCAAGGAAAAAACTTGCTCCGATTCCACCAAATACAACCAATGTTCCTCAAATAAACCCCAATATTGCGAAAGTGGCAATTTAATAAACAAATGTTCCCAATGCAGCTGTCCGGACAATAAAAAGTGTAAAAATGACGGCACTTGCGCCGGAACCGAACCAAACAAAAAAACATACAATTTGAATGACGTTAAAAAACTCTTTGCGGACTGGCATGGATCCGATTCCCCGGCTGATGTGAACAATGACAAAAAAGTCAACACCCAGGACTTGGGCATAATGATGAGCAATTGGGAGGGCAGTT
>JAKQLJ010000002.1 GCA_029567195.1 bacterium
TGTCCGGAAAATTCTGAAAGCAATGACTATTGCTACAGGAACTACTGGTATCCGCTGACTCTTCCGGAAAAAATGTTTATTCGAGTCGTGTTCCGAGATGGATACGTGCCATCCGGACCCATTCGGATGTACTAAAACAATCTCCATAACATAATCCCGCCTTGTTATTCCGCCTCAAAAACTGTCTCTTCAGAAACCTGAGCTGACAGTTTTTTTTATTTTCCAAAGAACATCTTACTACTCGTCATCCTGAGCGAAATGAGAATTTATTCGAATGGAGTCGAAGGATCTGCTAAATAATATTGCTAGTGCCCCTATCGGCAGATTCCCCGCCAAGGCGGGGTCCTTACGGACTTCGACTCGTCGTTCATTGTCATTCACTCCTCGCTCAGAATGACGGCTATAATCTAATACACTTCCCTGATAAATAATTCTTAATGGATTATCTCTTCATCTTTTTGCTTTACTCTTTTTATATCCGCCCCCAATTTTTTAAGCCTCTTCTCAATCTGTTCATATCCCCTGTCTACCTGATAAATTTCATTGATGGTTGTTTTTCCCTCGGCCAGAAGGGCGGCAATGATAAGGGTGGCACCCGCCCGAAGGTCAAAGCTTGTAATCTCTTGTCCGGTTAGCTTTGTCGGTCCGGATATCATTACACGATGAGGATCAAGAATTTCAGCTTCCGCTCCCATTTTTTGAAGTTCTGAAATATAGTTAAACCGACTTTCATAAAGCGAATCGTGGATTAATGTTTTTCCTTCTGCCTGCGTTGCCAAAACGCCAAAAGGCGCCTGAACATCGGAAGGAACACCGGGATAAGTGCGAGTATCAACTTTGGAAACTGCCTTAATGTTTTCCGTCGGAATCACGGTGATTGCATTTTTTTCTATTCTGAAATCCGCTCCGAATTCACGCAGTTTTTCCAAAACTAAATCAAGATGATTTTCGTTGATGTTCTTAATAATAATAGGGCTCTTGGTAGCCACGCCCATAATGAGAAATGTCGCTGCTTCGTTGGCATCAGGAATTACCTTATGACGCACCCCACGAAGAAAACTGCTTCCGGTAATTTCCATATTATGAGTTCCAAGGCCCTTTATTTTTGCTCCCATTTTTATAAGAAATCTGCCTAAATCTTCCACGTGCGGCTCAGTTGCCGCTAATCGCAAAATTGTCTTTCCTTCCATCCCGGCTGCCAGCATCATCACATTCTCTGTGGCCGTTACCGACATTTCCCTTAAAACCACCTTTGTCGCTTTCTTTTCAGCAATATTAATAATATAATCTTTTTCGTCTTGAGTTATGTCCACCCCCATTTTAGATAAAGCGTCAAAATGAGTTCCCAAAGGCCTTGCGCCTATAACACATCCTCCCGGATGATACAGCTTGAAATTGCTAAATCTTGAGGACAGAGATCCTAAAAGAAGAACAGAAGAACGCAGTTTTTTCACTTTCTCCATATCCATTTTTTCCGGATCAATATTCTCGCATTTAACGGAAATTTTACGCTTACCCAACCATTTCACTTCCGCCCCCATGCTTTCCAATATTTCAATCATCCGAAAAACATCCTCAATCAGGGGGATGTTAGCAATGATGCATTCTTCTTTTGTAAGCAGAGTAGCAGCCAAAATCGGCGTGGTAGCATTTTTTGAGCCTCTTACTTCTATCTCTCCTGATAATTTTTTTCCGCCAAAAATCTCAAATTTTTCCATATTTTTTGTTTATTAAGCCCTTAAATAAGCATATATAATATAGCTGAATGCGGAAGTAAAATCAAATCAATAAAGCGACCCTGATTTATGAATAAACGCCCGGACCTACGAATATTTTTATTCGAAATGTTCGAGTGAAAATTCAATTATTCGAGTCGCCTGATTAATCCATTAATCTCTCGTAATTATCAGCCCAATAAAGCACTTTTTCACCATAATTAACACCTTTGGAATCACAATATGACGCCCAGTTTCCGCCAGCCAGGTAAACGCAATAGGCTTTGGCTTCGGCGCTTCTTTTATGGGCTTTTACTCCATCAACTTTAGTAAGCTTCAAAGCCATAGCCACCACTCCGTCCGTTAAATCCCATGGATCGGGCGGGTTATGTCCGGTTACTGAAGCAATAGAACTTTTATATCCCGCCCAGGTATCAGACATAAACTGAGCTACGCCCATAGCTCCTCCAGAGCCTTTATATCCGGACGGCGGACAAGAAACTTTTTGTTTTTTCCAATTATAATCCAATTCGCTGCAAATATCTTTAAAAATTCCCAACCGATAACTACTCATCCTGCTCTTATCCGCTGTGCATCCGCCGGTATACCGTCCCAGATTTGATTCCACTACCAAGACTCCCAACAAATAATCTTTTCTGATGCCAGTAACTTTTGCAGCAAACTTAGCCGCATCCATAATATTTTTAAAACTGACTGACCCGCCCAAAAGACTGGAAAGCTCTCCCCTCAATTTATTTATTTTAGCGTTAAGTTCAGACAAACTGGCTTGGGCTTCCTTTATATCAGTCGAAATTTCATACTGCTCGCCTTTTTGAATAGCCAATAGTTTTTCATGATCTTCCTTTTTATCTGCTAATTGTTTTTTAGCTTCTTCTATTTCCGCCTTTGCTTCTTCTATTTCGGAAAGTATTCCCAAGACCTTCTCTTTGATAGAAAGCAACTGGTCAAAATTTTGAGATATTTCGCTTAAACTGCCCTGGCTTATCACAAGACGGCTCAAGGGTTCCTGATCTTCTATATACATTTCTTGCAAATAACTTTCCAGAATTTTTTTATTCAACACCAATCTTTGCCCTAGGTTGTCCAATTCCCTTTCCTGGCGATCAATTTCACTCTCTGTTTTTTGAAGAAGGTTTTTAGTGACACCCATCTGCGCTTGATTTTTTTGGAGCATACTTTGAGAGGTGTTCAGTTGCTCCTCCACCGCCTCTTTTTTGTCCATAACCTTATCCAGTTTTTCTTGGACTTCTTCTGCATCTTCTTCCGCCATAACTCCGCCTGTCAGAGAATAAAAATCAAAAAAAACCAACCCCGAGATGAGTAGTATCAATAGCACTTTTTTGAGCTTTTTTTTGTTGTTATTCAGCATATCTTGATTTTAATACGAAAAAGCCGTAAAGAAAAGGTCGACTCCCGATATTGGTTTTTATCCTTAAAAAAGATTAAAGCAAAGATAAGATAGAAAAAATAGCAACAACAAATATAACCAGCAAGATGGCAATTATTTTCCAGCGGTCGTCCTTCTTTGTTATTTCTTCCATTGTCCGCGCTCCTTGATAATCGGCGCTGTCTCTGGACTGCTTGGTCATACCGATTACATCCACCAGTGTAACTACTCCCAATAAACATTTTTGGTCATCCGTTACCGGAAGAGTGTTGAATCTGTTTTTTCTAATAAATTCCAAAAGGTCGGCAACATCCATATCCGGAGGGACCGTTACCGGATTTTTTGTCATAAGATCTTTCGCTTCCAAGCTCAAAAGTCTTTTTATTTTATTTTTCTTTTCTTCGGAAAGATTGTCCAGAGATGAATTGTCTTTCAAAAAATTAACATAGGCCGGCAAAAAAAGAACCTCTTGGTCTTTGACAAAAAAATCGTTTTCCGTCAAAATGCCGACCACCTTATGGTTTTCAACAATTGGTAGCCCGTGAAAGCCGTGCCGAAAAAGAATATCTGCCACTTCTGTTACCTTGGTATCAGGCTTGGCAAAAATAGGTTCTTTTGCCATTATATCTCTAACTTGCATATATTTTTTTGTTATTTAATTTATATTCCCTCCTACCAAAAAACGTTCCAAATAAACACTGCCGCTGCTCCAGCGATAGCAGCTAAAAATAGCGCTCCTTTCCATGTTTTTATCTGAGATTTATTGATAAAGACAAAAAATCTGCCCCACCATGAATGAATCTCGGAAGCCAAATTATCCACTTCTCTTAAATCGCCATTTTTTTCAGGATAATTTTCATATTTTATACCGTTTTTTATTAACCCAATCACATCCATTAGAGTAATGATGCCTACTATTTTTTTATCGTCATAGGCTACCGGAAAAGAATAAAATTCGGTTCTTTGGATTGTTTTTAAAAGATCTTCTATATCCTCCTCAGGAGAAACGCACAAGCAGTCTTCGGTCATTATATCCTTTGCTCGGATATTTATCAGTTCTTTCATCTGTTTCTTCTTTTCCTCTGGCAGACTTTCTATGGTTTTGGCTTCTTTCAGAAAGTTTATGTAAGAAGGCAAATAAAGATTGGAAGAATTTTTGGTAAAAAAATCATTTTCAGTTATTATTCCTATTACTTTTCCTCTTTCTACGACCGGAACGGCGTGAAAACGATTTTCAAAAAGTATTCCGGCAATATTAGCAATCATGTCTTCCGGACCAACATAAACAACATTTTTCACCATCAGGTCTTTGACTTTCATAATTTTCTAAATATTATTATCGGTTAAGATGATTGTTTACTCTAAAAGTGGCCTCTACCGTGACACTTTTTTTGTTTCCGGCCGAATCTTCGGCTGTAAAAGTCAGCTTATTAACACCTTCTTTCAGTTCAATGTCATTGACTTTCCATGTTTTTTTAGCGTCACGATCATGCGGAGAGCTGGGAGCGGCTTTCTTAAGTTCCGCCTTACCAGATCCTCCATTGTCAGATTCCCAAGTAACTGAAGAAACATCCGTGTTATCAGAAACAGTTCCGGAAACATCAAATAATTTTTTCTGCGCCACGCGTTTGTTATTTGTAAATTTCGGATAAGTGATAGAAATTTTCGGCTTCTCCTTGTCATCAGAAGGATTAGGAACGGAAGAAACGGTTATTTTCTTTCCCACAACCTGTTCCAGAATATCTGTCCCTTTTTCGTCATCAACAATCACGTCAGAGTCTCCGTATTTTCCGCTTCCTTCAAAAAATAATTTAAAATTGTTCCCTTTTGGCGCCGTTTCTTTAATAGCCTTAAAAACAATATTAGCAATAAACAGTTCACTGCCCTTTACTCCCGGAGATGGCTTGGCAAAAGTCATTGAAATTTTTCCTTTTTCTTTTTTAACAATCTGGCAGGATTTGCCATCGATCTGGCATTTATTATTTTTTTCAAAAGGGGAATTGTCGGTAACCAAATTTTTAAGCTCAAAGGAATCGGCGTCATACTCCAAAATTGCATTGACCGCTACTACGTTTTTTCCGGAAGTGTTAAGCACCAAATTGATGGCTACATTCTTATCTTTTTCCACGCTATCTTTTGGAGATTTAACAGTTAACTGAACGCCCGAAGCCGCTTCAGAACCGCTTTGGACATTGAACCAATACATCCAAAGAAGAGTGGAAACACCGCCAACGGTAAAGGCTAAAATCATAAAGCCCTTCCAGGCAGTAACCCTGGTTTTCTTAACAAACACAAATGTTTGTCCCCACCAGGAATTTACATCTTCCGTTAAAATATCAACTTTCCGAGAAGAAATCCTTTTGTGATTTTTATTTTTTCTTGCTGTTCCCAATACTTTACCCATTTTTTTATTTTTATTGATAAATAAATTAAACTTACCTATTTAATATCATCCTTGTTTATGCATATGCTATCATTAACGCAAATTTCATTTTCCTTGCAGTTGTCACATCCAGGGATTCCCGTCTTTCTTCCTAAAATATTATCCAAATCTAAACTCATGCACCTTCCCAAAATGCATTTCTCTCCTTTTTTGCAGTTGCACTTATTACCAGAAGAACTGCCCTCCCAATTGCTCATCATTATGCCCAAGTCCTGGGTGTTGACTTTTTTGTCATTGTTCACATCAGCCGGGGAATCGGATCCATGCCAGTCCGCAAAGAGTTTTTTAACGTCATTCAAATTGTATGTTTTTTTGT
>JAKQLJ010000013.1 GCA_029567195.1 bacterium
ATCAAAGATGACATTCAGAACGGAAGACTTTATTAAACGGAGGAGAAAAATGGAAACGACAAGAATTTTAATCAGAGAAAATGCCGAAAAGGCATACACCGATTTGAGGGATGTCAGGGTTTTATGTAACAAAATCAACACCGAGTTGCTGCCAGCCCTGGAGGCAATGGGAATAGCCCCCACGGCGGAAACAGTAAAGGAATCATTGCGAGGAAAGGGAGCAGCGATTATTGAACAATACCAGGCGGATGTTGAAAGGGAACTAAGGAGAATAAAAATCCCCGCCATCAGGAAAAAATATGAAGAAGAGGCAGCCGAGCCGTTGCAGAATTTTATTGCAATAGCAGAGAGTTTTTCAGGTATGCCCGGTGCCCGCTCAGCAATAACTTTTAAAGATGGCAAGGCATTCATGTCAAAAGCTGGCGAGGAGGCCATCCGTGAGAAATTTCGGATTTATGCCGAGGGCGATCAAATCGAGACGTACAGGCGGCATTTGGAGGCCGCTAAGGCTCTTAACACCCTTATGGAAGATTACCCAAAAGGGAAAGAAGATTTTATCAATCTTTTTAAAACATTGCCCGATGGAACAATTGTGCCAAAGGAACTGATGTACTGGGGCACCCCCTGTAAACAACAATAAAAAAATAATGTTATGGCATTTGAAAAAGGAAAAAGCGGGAACCCGGCAGGAAGGCCCAAAGGAGCAAAAAATAAAGCGACAAATGACCTGAGAAAGTGGTTAGAGGCCTTTTTACAGGAGAAGTTTCCGGAGATTGAAAAAAGTTTTGACAAGCTGGGACCATATCAAAAATGGTCGATTGTTGAAAAACTTTTGCAGTATAGCATCCCTAAAATGCAGTCGGTGTCCGTGGAGGCCATGATCGAGGCAGAGATGAGATCCCTTGCCGAGCTTTTGGAAAAAGCACCTGATGAGGCGGTGGACCTGATAATCGCCAAAATGAAAAGTACAGAAACACATAAATAATCAATGAGTCCCCTTTAAAAAGTGGCAATTTGAAGTTTCAAAAATAAGTATGATGATTTTTCATTTCCGGTTTTTATGGAACGTGGAAGTAAAAAATCAATCAAAATAAAAAGTTTCTCC
>JAKQLJ010000015.1 GCA_029567195.1 bacterium
TCCGTTATGCTGGATTTATAAAGTCTATAAATTGGCACCAAACCTTTTTCGGTGGCTGTTTCGCTTTTGATATTTCCGGGATAGGCGTAAAAAGCGATGCCTTCACTTATATATCCGGAAACCGTGGTGACGCTGGCGGCATTTGCCGGACGGTTTTCCAGAAAAGGAAAAAACAATGAAGAAATGGTAAAAGTCACTAAAAAAAACCAGGCTCTTTTTTTGTATCTTTGTTTCATTTTTTGTTTTTATTCAAGAGGTTTATTCTTTCCATATTATACCACTGATAATAAATGTATGCAAAGGGAAACAGGAGATAATTTTTTATTGATGGCCGAATAATTTTGTCTTTTATTTATCCTTTGTGTTAGACTGATTTTATGGAAAAAGAGGCAAAATATCCGATGAGGATAAATAAATATCTGGCTCAAAAGAACGTGGCCAGCCGAAGAGAAGCGGATGCTCTCATAAAATCCGGAAAAGTAACCATAAATGGCCGGAAGGCTGTTTTGGGTGACAAAATAGAAGAGGCGGATTTAGTGGAAATAAACCCGGATTTTAAGAAAGAATACATTTATCTGGCTTTTAATAAGCCGAAAGGTATCATTACTCACAGTCCCCAGGGAAAGGAAAAAAGCATAGCGGATATATTGAATTTTTCTCGGAAAGTTTTTCCGGTAGGAAGGCTGGACAAGGACTCTCATGGAATTATTATTCTCACTAACGACGGTCGTATTACCGGGAAAATATTGGGTCCCGAACATAACCATGAGAAAGAATATCTGGTAAGGGTGGATAAAGCCATTAATCCCCGGTTTGTTACCAAAATGGGAAGCGGCGTGATTCTTGATGACGGATATAAGACGAAAAAGAGCATTTTTAAGAAGATAAACGAAAACTTTTTTTCCATTGTCTTGACGGAAGGAAAAAAAAGGCAAATCAGAAGAATGTGTGTGGCTCTGGGTTATAACGTCATTGACCTTCAAAGAGTGCGTATTTTGAATATTCGTCTTGGCTCCCTTCAAACAGGACAGTTTAGAAAAATTTCCGGTCGTGAACTGCAAGAGTTTTTATCTCAATTGGGTTTTGGCATGGACAAAATCAATTTTTAATGGCATAATTTGAATAGGTAGTATTATTTTAAAAATAAATAATTTATCTTTTAATTTTCGTGTTGATTTTTCAAGGCGGAAATTTATCAGAAAAAACAAAAATGAAAAAAATAATAGCGATAACAGCCATATCGTTGGCGGCTCTAACAGTGGCTTTGGAAAAATGCCAAGCTCTTTCTCCGCAACTTATTAATCCGGCTGCGGTCAAAGCCATTTTGGAATATAACAAATGGCGTTGTGAAACTATTCCGGGAAAATTTGACAGTAAAAAAGCCAAGCTGGACGAAAAAAAGGAAAAACATCTCAATGCTTTTAACAACTTAAGCGACAAGTTTGGGACGTTGATCATAAAACTGTCCGCCAGAGGCTATGATACGGCTGAACTGAAAGAAGATCAGCTTATTTTAGATGAAAAAATAGAAAAAATGAAAGACGACTATGACTCATTTTCTTCTGTTATGAAAGAAGCCAAGGAATATGCCTGCAAAAAAACCGATGCGGAATTCAAGACAAAGTTGGGAGAAGCCAGAAATCTTTTAGCCAAAATCAAGGAAGATGCTGGAGATATCAAGGAATTTTATAAAGACGAGATCCGGGAAGACATAAAGGAAGTGGAAAAAATGTAAAAAATTTATTAAAATAAAAAAACAAAAAAATGAACGAACAAAATAAAACTCCCAATACTCCTCCCAATACTGAAGAAAATAAGGAAAACAATATTCCTTCCATTGCCGGGATAGTTATCATTTTGGCTTTGGTCGGCGCTTTTGTCTTCTTTTTCTATCGGTTTCAAAAAGACAGCCAAATGAAAGAAATGGAAAAAACAATTTCAGAACCGGCGCCGGCAGTTTCGATCCCGTCAGCCGATGTTACGGATACTTCTTCTCAAGGAGTGGGCTTGACCATTCCGGAGCTTCCTGCTGGCGCTTCCTCTTCAGGATCGGAATCCTCAGTTGCGGAGCCGGTTGTCGATCTGAATTATGAAGTCGGAAAGCTTGATTCCGTTGCCAATTCGGTCAGTGAAAATGATTTTAAATCGGATGAGCTCAAAAATTCAGAACTAAGCCTTTGATTTTCAGAATAATAATTTAAGAAACGAAAGCTATGTATAAAAAGAAAAAAGTGGCTAAAAAGAAACACAGAAAAAGCAAAAAGAAAAAAGTTTCCCTGCGCCACAGATAAATGAAAAAAATATTTTGAAATATTGCCCGCCGTAAATTTTGATTTAGGGCGGGTTTTAATGGCTAAAAAAATAACTTTGGAGTGGGTCGGCTTGACAAAATCGGGGAAAATAGTTAATATGCCTAGATGTTTGATGGGTGAATAATGGGCGGAAAAGGGTAATTTTTTTGTAATTTGACAACCAAAAAAGGAGAAATTTAATGAAAACATTAAAGAGTGCAGGAATTCTTCTGGCTATCATCATGGTGTCTGTTTTCTCTTCCGGTTGCGCCGGAATACCCAGCGGTCCCTATGGTAGTTTTTCCAATCAGCCGGTTCAAAGTGAGCCGGTGGTGGGTGCAGGGTCAATCTCAGTTCGCCCTGGCGGAGAAACCGTTGCCGTTATATACAACGATGACACAGGGATGATGCCGGGTTTCGGAGCCAATTTGGCCGCCTTGATGAGAGGCATGGGCTATGTCGAGGCTTCACCGGAAAGAGCGGATTATATCATCGATGTTGTCGCCGAAGACCCCTCGTCTAGAAAAGTCAATCCAACCGCGGGAACGGGGACGGCGGCTGGAGCATTGGCTGGAGTGGGAACCGGGGCAGGCTTAGCGGCTTCTGGCGTTTTGAATTCCGGAGCGGCAACCGGAGTTGGATTAGGCCTTGCCTTCGCTGGAATGGCCTATGATGCTATCCAGGATCATTATGCCCCCGTTGTTTTGACCGCCAATTTAAACTTGGTGGTTGATGAGCGGTCGGTATTTTCCAACGAAAAAAAATCGGCCAAGACGGGAGGTAAATCCAAGGCTAAAAAAGGCGAATATGCAAGCCACAAAACCGTTCTTTCCAGCTCTGTGTGGTTTGTAGAAAGCCAGACTTCACCCCAGGATGCTATATCCGCGATTCAAGCCAATTTTCTGCGGGAAATCGGCCTGATTTTCCGGCGATAAATCGGCACTCTTAATAAAATGAATAAACAAAGACTCTTCTCGGATAAGTTCCGGGAGGAGTTTTTTATTTTTAAAAATAACAGCAATAAAAAAAAGAAGGTGTGCGCATTTTTAACGCGCACACCTGCCATCTCAATTGTCGTAGTATGTTTCGAAATCCGCTGGCTCTAATTCCGGCTCGGGAGGAGCCCAAACCCAATATCCCTGATTGGGATCAAAGAACAAATACCAGCCGTTCGGGTAGAAAATGTACCCGTATTCATCAAACCAGAAAGGAGTCCAGTAGGTATGATAATGGGTCCAATAGAAGCCGAAATGCTCATGACACCAGGCATGATGCAAGTGGTATCCGTTATAAGCCCAATGCCCATAACGGCGGAAGTCAAAGTGATGTCGGAGATGATCGGGAACGCGATAATGAACATTATGTCCGAACCGATCGCCATTTCGATAGTGAGTTATCGAACCATCTTTATGATGGCCAGTTCGAATTCCTTGATCGCGAACCCGATCATTTTGATGTCTGTTATCGTAATTGTTCCGGTCACCCCTGTCTCGTGTGGAGTTTCCCTCGTGCAATTTGTCTCGGTTGGATTCGCCACTTTTCTCACCGCTTCGGTAAGAATCGTTCCCACGGAGCTTGTCGTTTTGTTGCTGGGGATTTTCACGTTTTCCGCCGATAAACCTTTCTTGGCCCCGTGGTCCATTGGAACTTCGCTGGAAGTTTTGTTGGTTTCCAGGAAGCTTCATGTCGGACTGTCCGGTTCGGTTGCCAAAATTGCCGCCGTTTCCACTGTTAAAGCGGTTGTTGCCATTCTGGTTACCGCCAAAACCGGTTTGATTGCTTCGGTCGAAGTTGCCACTTCTACGATTTTCATTGGTGAAATTATTTCCACCACTTCGACCAAAAGTGTTCCCACCACCACCGAAGCTACGCTGGCCGTTTCCTCCAAAGTTGTGGTTGCCGCCTCCGCCGAAGGTCTGTCTGCCGCTATTTCCACTAAAACTGTGACCGCCTCCGCCGCCAAAACTTTTTCCGCCGCCTCCGCCGCCGCTGAAACTGCGACCGCCGCCGCCTCCTCCGCCGTGTTTTTCTCCGGCCCACGAATATTCGGGAACCGAGAAAAATGCGACCATTGCCATTGAGATAGAAAGAACTAACAGCATCTTGAGACTTTTCATACTTTCTTCCTTTCTGAATGAGGTTAACTGCTGAAAATATTGCTGAAAAATTCAGTCTCTCGTCACTATTTTATTGTTGCCTATAGTATCAGTTTATTTAAAGAAAAGCAAGGAAATGATCGTTCATGTCTAAATGCTGTTAATACAACTAAAAAAGCAAATTTTTTCCAAAGTGATACCTTCTAACTATATTTTAGCACCCCTATTGCCAAAAGATAAATACCGGACTATATTAGTAAATACCAAAAATAGTCCTTATACAACAAATTATTCATTTCTATTTGAAAGGAGTTTAAATATGGGAAAAATAATTGATTTTTTTGGGGCTAAGGCGGCAAAACTTAAACGCGGAGAAGGGGATGATTTAAATGATCTCCTTCGGCATGCTGTTACGATTTGCCAAGAAAAGATAGAAATGACCAACGGCATAGAAACAGATTTTCAAAAAAAGCTGGAGCGTGATATCAATCAGAAAATTATTGATATAAAAATGGTTAGCAGTGGTTCTTTTCTTTGCGGGCTTTATGTTTCTCAGCTTTTTACCAAATTTCTTTCTTCTTCTCCTGAAAGTTGGTTTGCTATTGATTATTTGCAAAAGGGATTGAAGGCAGATTCTGCTTCAGTCTTCAAGGAAGGAGGGGATTTCTGTTTTTTTGTGAGTAGTGTTTTTTTGGAAAAAGCCAAACAGATGGGAAATTATTACCAAGATATGGGCATAGGGTTTTATTATGATTTTTATGTCCGCACCAACAAGGAGATCGGATATCATATGAGCCAGAATTTTATTTTAATGTCCGAGTTGACTCGTTCTTGTCTTTTTTTGTAGGTTCACTTTCTTAAGCCCGAAAATGTCACTTGATGTTTTCGGGCTTTTTTTAATGTAAATTTTTATAAAAAAAGCAGGCCGTTTTTTTGGTGGCCTGCCGGTTATTGGGATGAATTTCCCAATTTATTTTTGAGCGAGCACAAATTCTCCCGAGTCGCCGACCAGAAGAAAACTGCCGGCCTTGGAAACGGGAGTTCTTGAGCTCAGAAGAAGCGTCTGTCGGCTTTTGTCCGAGCTTTCTTCATATTTCCGGTCAATGATCCCGTAACGATCAATGAAACTGGCCATTGCGTTGGAAAGTCGGACGCAA
Source organism: bacterium (assembly GCA_029567195.1). Classification (GTDB taxonomy): domain Bacteria; phylum Patescibacteriota; class Minisyncoccia; order Moranbacterales; family UBA2206; genus JAKQLJ01. The sequence continues at coordinate 5,545 of JAKQLJ010000015.1, forward strand.
CCTTTGGAATCTACTTTTCCCAGACGCGGTTCGCCCTGATCGGGATCGGTAGCGTGCATTAACAGCCTGATTTGGCTTGGCCGACTGTGTTTTGTGGTTTCCTGCCAACCAAAATCCCAAACACGGCTTTGGCGAATGCCAAGACCCCGCCAGCCTTTGGAATTTTTTGTGCCTTTTGCCCGATAACCGAGAATAGAGGGATTATTTTCAAAAAAGCCGGTAGGCGTTTTGAAATAATCTCCTTTTCTGCTTTCGTTGCCGGTTGAAGTTTTGGCGCCGCCGATGAAAATAATTTTGTTTTCGTGAGCGTCAAAAAAACAAATGAAAACGTTTTGTTCCTGGGGGTTTCTGTCGGCGTAGATGAGATATTGCGAGTCGGTAAAGTCCGGATTTCTGGAGATTCGGTCAAGGATATGCTTTTCCGTTTCTTCAAGGTATTGCCGGTTAAAGTTGGCCTGGTTGCCGATTTCTCGGGCAAAAGCCGTTTGCAAAAACTCAATCTCCGGATAATTGATTTCTCCAGCCTGGCAAAATTGGCCGAGAAAACCCAAAGTAAAAACGAAAATGGCAATAATGGCGATCTTTTTCATTTCTTCCTCCTTGGATGTATGGTTTTTAACAAAATGAATCTTGGTTTATATTACAAAGAGCATATTCCAATATGCTATAAAAATCAGCAGAAGTCAAGAATTTATATAAAGATCCTGTTTTTGCCAAAAGGCGGATTTTGGTTTAGAATTTAGGCAAATAACTTTGTAATTAATAAAAAACATGCTAAACGAATTTAAGAAGTTTTTACTTCGTGGCAACGTGGTTGATCTGGCTGTCGGTGTTGTTGTCGGAGCATCTTTCGGAACAGTCGTGACAGCGCTTGTCAGTGATCTGATCACTCCGCTTATTGCCGCCATCATCAAGGCGCCCGATTTTAGTAATTTGATGTTCACCCTGAACGGCAGCCAATTTATGTATGGCCATTTTTTAAACGCTGTAATTTCTTTTGTGTTGATGGCCGCTGCTGTTTTCTTTTTCGTAGTCAAACCTATTAACGTCCTTATGGCCAGGTATAAAAAAGAATCAGCAACTCTGCCGGCAATGAAGAAATGCCCGGAATGTTTAGGTGAAATTCCAGCGGCTGCCAAAAGATGCAAACATTGCACTCAGGCGGTGGCATAAATTATATCGATATTGCCGCAACAATAAAAATTTTTATGTATTATCTCTATATTCTCCAATGCCGTGACAAAACTCTCTATGCCGGCGTGACGACGGATGTTCAGAGGAGAATAAAAGAGCATAACAGCACAAAATTAGGCGCGAAATATACGCGCGCCAAGCGTCCGGTAGAGCTAGTGTTTTCTAAAAAATTCAAAAATCGTTCAGCGGCCCAAAAGGAGGAATGTCGAATAAAAAAATTATCGCGAAAAGAAAAATTGGAAATGATTTTTAATAAATAGCAAAAAAGAATATTTTTTGCTATTATAAGTGCAATAACAAAAATAATTATTAATAAAAAAATATGAAAGGATTTTCTACCAACATTGAAAAAGATACTATTGAGAATAAAAATTTCCGCCGAGTGCTTTATACGGGAAAGCACAGTCAACTGGTGCTGATGAACCTCGCGCCCAATGAGGAAATCGGCATGGAAGTGCACGAAGAAAACGATCAATTTTTCCGCTTTGAAAAAGGAGAAGGAAAATGCGTCATTGATGGCAATGAATATGAATTAAGAGACGGCAGTGCCATAGTTGTGCCGGCTGGCGCTCAGCATAACATCATCAACACTTCGGCAACCGAAGATCTGAAGCTTTATACTATTTATTCTCCGGCTCATCACAAGGACGGAATTGTCCGCGCAACCAAAGAGCAGGCGATGGCAGAGGAAGCAGAATTTGACGGTGTGACAACCGAATAATTTGCTTGTCTCGTAAAGTTTTAAATAAAATCAGGGGGCAATAATAAATAAAAATGGAAAGTGTTAAAAAAACAGGATTGCTTGTTGTTTTGTTTTTTATGCTGGGTTTTTGCTTGAAAATTAACCCGACCTTGGCGCGAGAGAACGTAACCGATTGGTATATCCAAAATTTTGACACTAAAATTATTGTCAACGCCGATTCGACACTGGATGTCACGGAACGCATTACGGCTGATTGCGGAAACGCCTCTGGAAAACACGGCATATTTCGGATTTTGCCGGAGGAAGTGAAAATAACCGGAATGGATCCTATGAAAATTCCGGTGGAACTTTTAAGCATCACTGATTTTAACGGGAAAAAAATACCATATAGCGAGTCAAGAAACTCCAGTGATAAAACCGTAACATGGAAAATCGGTGATGCGGATAAAACTGTCCAAGGAGTGAATAATTATGAAATCCGTTACAGGGTAAAAAATGTTATCCGGTTTTTTAATAACGACTTCGATGAATTTTATTGGAATTTAAACGGTAATTTCTGGGATTTAGAAACGGATAAATTTCACGCGGCTGTTGTTTTTCCCGAATCGGTAACGGCTAAAAACAGCCAGGTTGATTATTATACCGGCCTTTTGGGATCGAAGAGCAAGAGTCTGGCAACGTATAAATGGAGTTCGGATAATGTTTTGGAGTTTGATTCCTCTGATACTTTGAAAATAGGCGAGGGAATAACAGTTTCGGTAATTTTTCCTAAAAATATTTTTACTCCTTTTAAATTTGGATTTTTGGAAACCTATGGGCATTATTTCTTTTTGTTGCTTCCGATAATCGCGTTTTTCACCTGCTTTCATTTCTGGAAAAAATACGGAAAAGATCCGAAAGTTGACAAGGCCATTGTTCCCGAATACGAAGCGCCGGGAAACTTAACGCCGATGGAATTGGGAATGCTCAAAAGCAACGGCACCTTCAGCAATGATTTGGTGACGGCGGAAATCATCAATCTGGCTTGCAAGGGACTGATGACCATCAAGGAAACAAACAATAAAGTTATCCTTTTTAATCTTAAGGATTATATTTTGATAAAAAAACATAATGAAGAAAAAGAAAAATTGCTAAATGAGCCGCAAAGGAAAATTTTAAATAAAATATTCGACAAAGGCAGCGAGGTTGAATTATCCGACCTGAAAACATCGTTTTATACGGTCCTAAAAGATGTTGAAAGCAAAGCCAAGGAAGTTTTGGAGAAAAAAGGCCTTTTGAGCAAAACCGGGTCAACATTTTCCTCTTGGTTTGTAGTGTTGGGAATAATTATTTTTATTTTTTCAATTTTTTCTTTTGCTGCCTGGGAGGCGAACTATTTAGGGTTGAATCTTTTAATTTCCGGAGTTATCGTTTTTCTTTTTGGCTTAGCTATGCCTCAAAGAACACCGGCCGGCGCCGAGCTTAATTGGCAGATCAAAGGATTCAAGATGTTTATGGAAACTGTGGACAAGGATCGGGCAAAATTTTATGAAGAACAGAATATATTTGAAAAATTTCTTCCTTTTGCCATCGTCTTTGGCATTACCGAGCTTTGGATCAAAAAAATGAAAGAAATTTACGGTGAAGAATATTTTACCACCCATGCTCCGGTCTGGTATGTCGGATCAAATATGGCTTCTTTCAATGCGGAAAGTTTTTCCAGCGCCATTTCCAGTTTATCGTCAGATATTGCGTCCAACACATCCTCTCCTTCTGGCTCGGGCGGTTCCGGAGGATCGGGTGGCGGCGGAGGCGGAGGCGGCGGAGGAGGCTGGTGAAATATGTTTATTATTATAAAAATATAAATTATGGACAAGACAAAATTAGTTTTTCTCGACACTGAAACAACCGGCGTGGGGCCGGAAGGGCGGCTTTGCCAGGTGGCTTATAAAATAAACAATCAGGAATTTGAATCGCTTTTCAAACCGCCATGCCCCATTGAAATAGAGGCGATGTCAGTTTCGCATATCACCAATAAAATGGTGGCGGACAAAGATCCTTTTCATGGGTCGCCGATGCATAACGATTTAGTAGAAATTTTTTCCGGAGGGGCGGTTATGGTGGCGCATAATGCCGCTTTTGACGCGGAAATTTTGCGGCGGGAAAAAATTGAAGTTCAGAATATAATTGATACTTATAAAATTGCCCAGCATTTGGATTCCGAGGCAAAGGTTCCCCGCTATAACCTTCAATATCTCCGGTATTATTTTGATCTCGACGTTTCAGACGCGCCGGCGCATAACGCTTTAGGCGACATTCGGGTGCTGGAAAGGCTTTTTGATCATTTTTTTGACCAGATGAATGCAGAAAAAAATGATGAAAAAGAGGTGATCAAAAAAATGATGGAAATTTCCGCCAAGCCTATTTTTATTAGGAAATTTAATTTTGGGAAATATAAGGACCAGTTGGTTGGCGAAGTGGCGCTTTCCGATCAGGGTTATCTTCGTTGGCTTTTGGGAGAGAAGATAAAAGATAGGGAAGAAAGAGGTGAAAATGATGAAAATTGGATTTATACTCTGGAGCATTATTTGAAATAATTTGCTTTATTTTTCCATTCTTAGTGGTTAAAAGGGAATGGCGCTGTATTTTACAAATAATTGTTTTTATTGGATAATAAAAATAATAAAAATTAACAAAAAACGCAATTTTCGCAAATTCTTGCGGGAGTTGTGAAAAATAAAAATATGATAGACAGTATTGGATTGGGTAGTGTAAAAAATGATATAATTTTAAATATTTTTCTTTTGAGTATTGTTCTGATTCTTTCAATAATTATATGGATCAAAAAGAAAAATTTGATATTAAGTATCTTTTCATTTTCTATGCTGAGTAATTTAATTTTATATACTGATGCCGGTTCACCAGTATTCGCTATTTATAATTTAAAATGGCTGGTAAAATTTACACTTCACTATTGGCCATGGATAAATCTAATATTTCTTATTATTTTGATAATCAGCTACCTTAAAAATAAAAATGAAAAAAAAGTTTATAATAAATCATAATTTTCACAAACCTTGCGGGAGCTGTGAAAAATAAAAAATATGATAGATAGTATTGGTTTGGGAAAATCAATTGCTAATATAATTTATGCAGTCATTTTTATAGTAGGGCTTGGAGGATGCTGGGTTTTTGTTAAAAGAAAAAATATTATTGGTATAATTTTTTGTATTTCGTTTACCTTAAATTTATTTTTGTATTTATATTTAATAGGTAATTATAACCTTTATTTAAAAATAATTTATTTGATAATTAATAAATACTGGCCAATATTAAATATTATTTTATTTTTAATTTTGATAATAAATTACCTTAAAATAAAAATTAATAATTAAATCATAATTTTCGCAAATTCTTGCGGAGATTATGAAAAATAAAAAATATGTTTTTTACTGATCCTGGTTTAGATCTTCAAATCTCCCTTTTTCTATTGGGGGTATCTTTTATTACTGGGCTTGTTGTTTTTGCGGTTACTAAAAAAATAAAATTGGCAGGGATAATTTTTTCTGTTTTAGGAAATTTAAGTTTTTTAATAAGTATTGGCTCTAGAATGTTTATTGCTTATGATCTGAAATGGCTTCAAATATTCTCTCTCTTCATTTGGCCGATAATAAATATATTTCTTATAATTCATTATTTTAAAAATAATGGAAAAAAAAATCAATAAAAAATTATTAATAGTAATAGTTTTTTTTCTTTCTTTTATTCCTGTTTCACTCAGCCAGCTTTTGTTAAATGATCATTCTGAAGCGGCCACTACTAAAAAAATATCAGGATATGAAGAGTGGACGGATAATAAAAAAATTGAGGAAAATATCATAATTGAAGAGGGAGCAACTTTAGTTATTAAAAAAGGAGTAACGGTGACTTTCAAAGAGGGTTACAACTTATATGTCGAAGGAAAAATGTTAGCCAAGGGAACTAAAACAGATCCTATAAAATTTAGAAAAGAAGGACTGGAAGAAATGCCGCCGGAAGAATTATGGAATTATAACGGATATCTGATTAATATAAGCGGAGAAGCTAATTTTATAAATGTTGACATTAGTGGGGGTGGTAATATTTACGAAGTCTATTTGAAAGGAAATGAATTGGTCAAGAAAGCGTATGCTAATGACTCTTATGGAGTCATATATGCTACGGATAATGCCAAGTTAAAAATGAGTGATTGTAATATTCATGGCAATGTAGGTGGCATTCATTTATTAAGAGCGCATGGGGAAAACATTAAAGTATATAAAACTTTATTTGATAGTAACAATATATTTGATGTAAGAAATAGTCAATCAACAGGATATAAATCTCCCGATTTTAGATATAATTGGTGGCGGCGTCCGGAAGGACCGGAGAAAACAGGATCTATTTATAAATATATAAGCGGAACAATTGAATCTTCTGAATGGTTAACTTCTGAAGAATTTCATGACCCGGTTATAATTATTCCCGGTATTTTGGGTTCTCAAAAAAAGGATGGCGCGTGGCAAATAGATCCCATTTTTCATACTTATGACAATTTATATCAGGAATTTGCCAACAACGGTTATGTTCCGGAGAAAGATTTATTTGAATTTCCTTATGAGTGGCGAGATAGTAATATAGAAAATGCCAAGATGCTGAAGACTAAAATTAATGAAATAAAAACCAAAGCCAAGTGGCCAGAAGTAGACATCGTGGCTCACTCTATGGGCGGGCTTTTAGCCAGGGAATATATTGAATCTGATTATTATCAGGATGATGTTAGTCAATTGGTAACCTTAGGAGCGCCCCATCTAGGAGCACCCGAGGCTTATCTAAAATGGGATGGAGATGGTTGGTTCTGGAGTCCAAGTGATATTTATACGAAACGCATATTAAATCAAGAAGCTGAAGAGGGCGGGTATGCTGATATATTTGATTATATTCATAATCGACCAATAAAATCATTGGAGGAGCTATTGCCAGTATATAATTATCTACAAGACGTTAGAAATGATTATATTTTTAAGGAATATCCTACAGGCTATCCAAAAAATGATTTTTTGGAAAATCTTAATGGAGAAAAAAAGGAGAAGCTAAATAGTTTGGAATTTGATAAAATTATAGGAAGATTGGAGAATGAAAATATTACAATTTCTGGATTCAAGGTAATAAATGCAGATATGGGAAAATATTGGGAACATGGATATCCTTTAGGATTTGAAATACCCATAGGCGACAGAGGCATGTTATACAGCGATGGAGATAAAACGGTCCCATTGATTTCCTCTATAAGCGAAGAAATTATTGCTGATTATTTTTTGGAAATAAAGTCTGATCATCGTAATTTACCAACCGAAGCGCAAAAAGATATTTTAGAAATTTTAACAGGAAAAAGACCGACAACGGAAAGTAGAGATTCTTTGATAAAGGATATTTTTATAGCGACCGTCTTCTCTCCCATCGACATTCAAATTATTGCTCCGGACGGAAAGAGGGTAGGGAAAAATTTCGAGACCGGTGGGGAATATGATGAAATTCCAAACGCCTATTGTTCCGGCTATAATACAGAAAATGAATTTTTGACCATTCCCAATCCCAAAGACGGAGAATATAAAATTTTAACTCAGGGGACGGGAGAAGGAGATTATAAGATAAAGGTGGCTAAAATTTCTGAAGGAGAAATTGGCGGGGAAGCGACTGAATTAACAGCGGAAGTTTCAGGAACCGCCTCAACTGATCAAGAAGAAGAAAAAATCTTAACTCTTGATGATAATGAGATAATAGTAGGAGCCAAAGACACCACGCCGCCGGTTATTGAAGGAAAAATAAGTCCGGAAGCCAACGCCAATGGTTGGCACAATCAGAATGTCACTGTCCATTTTGAGGCAACGGACGAATCAGGAATTCAAAGCGTAAGTCCGGATATTGTCTTGGAAAACGAGGGAGAAAATCAGGAAGCTACGGGAACGGCAGTCGATATGGCAGGCAACAGCGCCAGCGTGACAATGAAAGCGATTAATATAGACAAAACCATCCCAATTTCCGATATTCAATTTTCAGGCACAAAAGGGGAAAACGACTGGTTTAAGAGTGATGTTGATATAAATTTAACAGCCACCGACAACCTGTCTGGCATAGATAAAATCCTGTATAGTTTAAACGGCAGTGATTATGCGGAAGGAATCAATTTTTCTGTTTCTTCCGAAGGAGAAAATGTAATTAAATATTATGCCTTGGATAAGGCTGGAAACAAAGAAGAGGAAAAAGAAGCAAAAGTAAAAATTGATAAAAAATTGCCAAGTATAAAAATTATTTCTCCGAAGAATAAGAATTATCTTAATAATAAAATTACTCCGATAAAATATGAAGAAGAAGATAATTTAACTGCTCAAGATAATCTGAAGACGGAAATATTTCTTGACGGGAAATTGTGGGAGAAGGAATTTATTGATTTTTCGCTGGAACATTTGGGCAATCATCAATTATTAATAAAAATCAAAGACGAAGCCGGAAATATCGGTGAATCTTCCCTTGAATTTAATGTAAAAACCGATGTTCATTCCATTATTTCCAATGTTCGGCATTACTTTTTCGAGAAATTAATAACCAGCCGATCGGCGAAAAGTTATTTGGAAATAAAATTAAGAGTAATTGAAGACGAACTGGACATTCTTCATATATTTGAAACAAAATGGATGCCGCAATGGGCTAAAAAAGAGGTAGTGAAAAATCTAGAACGGCACATAAACCAAAAAATAGACGAACTCATAAAAGATTTAGAAAATATGAAAATCCTTCTGAAATCAGTGGATCCGAAAGCCAGAGAACTTTTGATTGAAAGTCTGGAAAATATCAAAATTTAATAATTTTTTGAACCAATTCCGGATAAATAACTGTATTAACTGTCATAATCATCTAAAACAAAATTTATGCCAACCAATGAAAGCGGTTTGGACAGAACCATAAGAGCTCTTTTGGGAATGATAATAGTTTATCTGGCTTATGCTTCGTTTACGGGCATATGGCAGGTCGCGGCGTATGTAATTGGAATAATTCTGCTTTTTACGGCTGTAACCGGTTTTTGCATGCTTTATAAACTTTTGGGGATAAGCACAAAAAAATAAATTCGATTTTTCCAGCTCTGGTTTTTGTAGGGGCTGGTTTTTGTTTATGAAGGTGGTATACTTCTTTAGGTAATATTTAAATTAATTAAAATTTTATGGAAAAAGAAGAAATTAAGAAAATAGTAAAATCAAGTTACGCTCACATCGCCAAATCCAGCGGCTGTTCCTGTTGCGGGACAAAAAAAATTCAGGAAAAAATTGCCGAAGAAATCGGTTATTCCAAAGAAGATATTGCCAAATTTTCCGAGGCTAATTTGGGTCTGGGTTGCGGCAATCCGGTAGCAATGTCGGAGATGAAGGAAGGGGATGTAGTTTTGGATTTAGGTTCAGGCGCGGGATTTGATTGTTTTTTAGCGGCCGGAAAGGTAGGCGAGAGGGGGAAGGTCATTGGAGTTGATATGGTGCCGGAAATGGTGGAAAAAGCCCAAGAAAATGCTAAAAAATATAACCATGCCAATACCGAATTTAAATTAGGAGACATTGAAAATTTGCCGATAGAAGATGATGCCGTAGATATTATCATCAGCAATTGTGTTATTAATCTGGCACCGGATAAGGACAGGGTTTTTGACGAAGCTTATCGGGTATTGAAAATGGGCGGAAAAATGTTCGTCTCAGACATAGTTTTACTTCAAGAGCTTCCGGAAGAGATAAAAAATAATAAAGAATTGCTTTCTGGTTGCGTAGCGGGAGCGCTTATGAAAGATGATTATATGAGAAAAATAAAAGCGGCCGGTTTTGAGGTGAAAATTATTTCAGAAGACAAAGACATTAGCAAAACACAATATGAAGGAATACCTTTGGAGAGTTTAAAAATAAAAGCGGTTAAAAATAATTAATAATTCAAAAAACTTCAACGGTTTTTACTGGCATGCGGAAACTGCTCCAAAAACAGGATTGTCTATTGCCAAAAAGCCGTCCCTTGCGGACTTTTAGAAAATGCCTTAAAATACTAGTGTAATTAGCATGTGGGGGACAATTAATTAATTAAAATAAAAAAATGGCAAAGATGACAAAATCACAGATCATTTCTGCTCTAGCAGAAAAGACTGGGCTAGCCAAGAAAGATGTCGCTGGCTTTATGGAAGCACTGGCCAACATGGCTTATGCGGAAGTAAAGAAAAGCGGAGAATTTGTAGTTCCTGGAATTGGAAAGATGGTAAAGGCAAGAAGAAAAGCTCGAGCCGGAATCAATCCAGCTACTGGGGAAAAAATTCAGATCCCAGCCAAAACAGTTGTTAAATTTAGATTAGCCAAGGTGGCAAAGGAAGCTGTTTTATAATAGTTTTCCAGTAAAATCCAAAGCGGCCCCGGTTTTTCCGGGGCTGCTTTTAAATGAAATAAATAATGCCGATTGTTGTATTAGTAGTGCCTTAATAATAAAGGATGTTTTTATGTATAAAAACAAGACAAATAAAACAGAAGAAAAAAAAGAGCCTGGAGACCAGCGGGAGGAGATGATTAGCCAAATGTTCCATGTGGAGAAAAAGGAAAAAAGCCCGGAGGAAGCGGAATATATCAAAAGGTGCAATGAAACAACAGACGATATGGGATAGAAGCTATTGGCTTGCCGAAAGGATCGTCTGAAATCCCTTTGTTTTATTTTTTAATTCCTTTATGCTATTATTTAGGAAGATAAAAATGTTATGAAGAGGAACCAAATAAAAAATAGTCTGTCCAATAAAACAAGAGAAAGGAGATTTTACTGCGGTTACGCAGTTTTTATTTGCTAATTTTAAAATTAATTTATATGAGCCGCTGGAAATATCCCTTCGTAGAAAGAGGTCTGGCTGAAAAACATTTGCGACTGGCTGAAAAAGAGTCAAAGAGGAAATGTTTTGTGAAAAAAATCACCATTACAAAGCATTTCTACAAGATTTTTTCTTCGCCGGCTGAGTATAAAAAATATAAAAAAGTAAAGGGGATAAAATAATAAATTAAATCGGTTATATTCGAAGGTTCAAGCGTGGTTTTAGAGGATCACGTGTTGTTGGTATATAAAAAAATTCAGGAGCATTAAAATGACGGAAAAATGAAAAAATATGTAAAAATTTTTATAGCGTTTATTTTCCTGGTCGGATTGTCTTTCAGTTTGGGTATGGGCGGAGCGGAAATTCAAATGCGCTTCATTGCTCCTAAAAAAACGGTTATTATCCTAAAAAGTGAAGTTGCCAAAAAGGCGGACATTCCGAATGTGTCTTTACCAGAGACTCCTCCCGTTTTGGAAGAACCGGAAAAAGAAACACCTCCTCCTGAGGAAGTCAAAGAAGAAAAAGAAAAAGAACAGATTGAAAAAGAAGAGGAATTTTCTTTTGCTGTCATCGGCGATTCCCAATATTTCAAAATTAATAATCCTGTCGGGGGATTGCAAAAAGCCGTCAAAAATATCGATAAAAATAAGCCCGACGTGGTTTTGGCGCTGGGTGATATGGTTTCCAGTTGTGACACTGAAAATGAATGCATAAGCAAATATAATGAATGGAAACGGGCCACTTCCCCTTTTTCCGGGAAAATTTACGCTGTTCAGGGAAATCATGACCGAACAGGCGAGGAAAAATCAGACAAAGCCTGGGAAAGAGTTTTCAATTTTCCCACAAACGGTCCGGAAGGATATAAAAAATTTGCTTATTCGTTTAACTTTAAAAACGCCCATTTTGTCGCCCTGGACAGTGAAAAGCCGCACGAGCATATCATAAATGATGTTCAGCGGCGCTGGTTGGAACAAGATTTATCGGCAAACAGGGGAAAAAATATTTTTGTTTTTTTTCACGAGCCGGCTTATCCAACGGGAGATAAAATCGGAGAAAGTTTGGACGCAGAAAACAAAGATCGCAATGATCTTTGGAATATATTAACTAGAAACAAAGTAAAAGCGGTTTTTTCCGGACACGAACACATTCACAGTCGAAAAAACATCGGCGGAATATATCAATTTATAGTAGGAAATACCGATTCTTTTAATCATGTGGCGCCCAAATCAGGAATGGCAGAATATTCTTATGTGGGCGACCATTACGCTATAGTCAACGTGGTAAAAGGAAAAAAAGTAAATATAAAAATTTTTACTGTCGAAGGCAAGGAATTAAATTCCTTTGACTTCTAACTTTTTTTTAATCTTCTTCTTTTTTATTAGCGCCATTTATATCGGCGAAGTTTAGATTTTTCAAGGAATTTCTCCATCTCAAAATCATCGGATCGGTGGTGTTTTGCATTTCAGCAACTATCGGTATTTCACTGGAAGTATAGGTGGGAATATTAACCCGCACTTCCACTTTGTCCGGATCGGTTTTTTTGGCTTTTTTCTCGGAAATTTCTTTTCCGGATTTGATGTTAAAATATTTTACTTCCGGAAAAACTTTTGAAAATTTCTGGGCGTCTATTTTATCATAATCGACAAAAGTTTCTGAAGGATAGTCGCCAAGAACGGAAGACATAAAAGCATTCCAAATTGGAGCGGCAACGTAAGATCCGTCAGCTCCGGCACTCATGGCGGTGTTGTCATTGTTACCCACCCAAACGCCGGTAACAACGGACGGCGTATAGCCTACTGTCCAAGCATCATGGAAATCTTGGGTGGTGCCAGTTTTGGCGGCCACAGTTTTTCCGGGGATATATAATTTGCTACCGGTGCCAAAAACCAGAGATCGGGCGCCATTGTCAGACAAAATAGAATTTATTTTTCTGGCAATTTGTATGTGGATCACCTGGTTGTTAGCGGCTTTATTTTCATAAAATATATTATTTTGCGAATCGATGATTTTTGAGACTCCAGTAACCGGATTTCTTTTGCCTTCATTGGCAAAGACGCCAAAGGAGGCTGTTTCGTCGAGAAGAGTCACTTCCGCTCCGCCTAAAACCAAAGCCAATCCAAAGCGACTTTCATCTTCAAGAGTGGTGATGCCCATTCTTTTGGCCAAATCGATAGTGTCCTTAACTCCGGCAAGGTAAAGAGTTTTTACAGCTGGAATATTGAGGGAATTGGAAAGAGCCTGGCGCATAGTGACTAGGCCGTTAAAATTACCGTTATAATTTTGTGGCTTGTAATCCTCGCCTGTGCCGTCCGGACCAAAATTGGTGGGAACGTCATAGATGAATGTTTCCGGCTGGTATCCTTTTTCAAAAGCGGTGGCATAAGCGAAAGGTTTAAAGGATGATCCCGGCTGGCGGGGACTGGTGGCGACATTCACCTGTCCGTCAATTGTTTTGTCAAAATAATTTTTTGATCCTACCATGGCCAAAACTTCTCCCGTTTTTGGATCAATGGCAACCAGGGAAGCGTTGGTGGCGTTATATTTTTTGGTAATATCAGGTAGTTGGGAAGAAATAACATTTTCTGCCAGTTTTTGCTTGTTCCAATCCAAGGTGGTATAAATTCTGAAACCTCCTTTTTCTATTATGTCTTTTCCGTAAGTTTTTTCTAGCTGTTCTTTGACGTAAAAAACAAAATGAGGAGCTTCAATTTCCTGCTTGAAAGGAATAATTTTTTCCAATGTATTTTCCGCTTTGGCTTTTTCCAATTCTTCATCGCTGATAACTCCTAATTCCTTCATTTTTTCCAGAATTTTCTGTTGTTTTCGAAAAAGTTCATTTTTATGATTGCCATAAGGGGAATAATAAGTGGTGGCATTGGGCAGGGCGGCTAAAAGAGCGGCCTCGTCTAGGGTAATTTCGGAAGCATTTTTGCCAAAAAAAGTTTCGGTGGCCGATTGAACGCCATAAGCGTTGGAACCGTAAGGAACTTCGTTTAAATACATATCCAAAATTTGATCCTTGGTATAATTATTTTCAATCCTGATGGCTAAAACTATTTCGGAAATTTTTCTTTTAAATGTTTTTTCCCGCGACAGGAAAACATTGCGTGCCAGTTGTTGAGTGATGGTGGAAGCGCCTTGTTGCATACCGCTGCTTTCCACATCGGCCATAACAGCCCGGATAATAGCCGAAATGTCAATGCCGGAATGTTTGTAAAAATCATTGTCTTCAGAAGCAATGGTAGCCGATCTTATGTAATCGGGAATTTCGCTGTGAGAAACAACTTTTCTGTTTTCCTCCCCGTGTATTTCATAGAGAACATGTTCACCTGTCCGGTCATAAATAATGGATGTCTGGGCTACTTGGTTTCTGAGCAAATTTTCATCCATTGGAGTGCTGAAATAAAGGTAAGCCCCGGCTATTATGCCAAAAACAACTAAAATACCAAAAATGTCCCCTATAATAGTGGCTATTTTCTTAAAAATCGACATCGCAGGCGAATGTTCCTTTTCTGGCGTTAAATCGTCCTTTTTGGCGGATTTTTTCTTCTTTTTCGCAGTCTTTTTATTCATAATACTAATCTAGCAGAAATTTTAATATTATGCCAGAAAAATGATTTTTGTCATCCGGTCAAAAAAATAATTTTTCTGTTTGACAAATATGGTTTTATAAATTATAATATCAGTAAGAAAAGCAAAGAAAAGTCTGCTTTTGGCGGACAAGAAAAAGCGGTCGATTATTTCATTTTTCTTGGCTTTTAAAAATCCGTTTTGCTTGTTTTGAAAACAAAAAAAGCAGAACATTAATCCTTAATCTAGAATCACAAAAATGACGGAAAAAGTAACCGACAGAGATTTCGTAGAATATGTCGTTAAACAGATTGTAAACAATCCGGACCAAGTCAAAGTAGACAGAAAAATTGACGAAATGGGCGTTCTTATCACTTTGGATGTTCATCCAGAGGATATGGGAATGATCATTGGTCGGGAAGGAGCCACAGCTAAGGCTCTTCGAACACTTCTTCGAGTTATCGGAGCTAGAAATAACGCTCGAGTTAATCTGAAGATTAACGAACCAGAAGGCAGTGAAAAGAAAATGAATGACAGAAAAAGCATTGATGAAGTTGTTTCTGACATTAATATCTAAGAAAAAAAGATTGATTTAAATATTCGGCAATATTTTTGTTGCAGAATGAAAGCAATCCCAGTTTCATACTGGGGTTGTTTTGTTTTATTTTAGTGTGGTATCATTAGTATATGAAATTCGATATAATAACCATTTTTCCGGAGATTTTCAACTCCTATTTTTCGGAGTCTATTATGGCGCGCGCGCAAAAAAATAAAGCTATAAAAATAAAAGTTCATAACTTGAGAGATTTTACTTTTGATAAGCATAAGACAACGGATGATACGCCGTATGGCGGAGGAGCGGGAATGGTGCTTAAAGTCGAACCGATTTGGCGATGCGTTCAATTTATAAAGTCAAAGGCTAAGGGTCAAAAATCAAAATCAGGAAGCTCGCTTTGCTCGCGAATTATCTTGTTCTCAGCTAAAGGCAAAAAATATACCCAGGCTGATGCGAAAAGATTGGCTAAATATGACAATCTAATTTTGATTTGCGGGCGTTATGAAGGAGTGGATGAAAGGGTGGCAAAAAATATTGCTGATGAAGAAATTTCTATCGGAGACTATGTGTTAACCGGCGGGGAAGTTCCGGCCATGATCGTGACTGATAGCGTTACCAGACTTTTGCCCGGAGTTTTGGGAAACAAAGAAAGTGCTAAATACGAATCTCACAGTGAAAAAAATTATCTGGAATATCCCCAATATACCAAGCCGGAAGAATTTCATAAATGGAAAGTTCCGCCGGTTCTTTTGAGCGGCAACCATCAGGAGATAAAAAAATGGAGAGACGATCAAAGTAAAATAAAAAAATAATTTTACCTATAAAATTCGGATATTTAGAAATTGATTTATTATGGTGTCCAAAACGAAAAAAATTGATTCCACTTTGCTGTATTTGCTTTTTGCTCTTCTGGGTTTTGGTCTGGTTATGATCGCTTCAGCCGGCATTGCTTATTCCCGATCGCGTTTCGGCGATTCATATTTCTTTTTTAAACACCAGCTTCTTTATGGCGTTCTTCCCGGCCTGCTTGTTCTTTATATAACGCAAAAAATCGATTATAATTTTTGGAAAAAAATTTCTTTCCCCTTTTTTGTAGCCAGTATAATTTTTCTTGTTTTAGTTTTTGTACCGGGCATAGGTTCCAGAATTTATGGCGCCAGCCGATGGATTCAATTGGGCTCTTTTTCTTTTCAGCCGTCGGAAATGCTCAAGCTCTCCCTCGTTCTTTATTTGGCTGCGTGGTTAGAAAACAGGAAAGAACAGATAAAGGATTTTTATGAAGGCCTTATTCCTTTTGTGGCTATCGTCGCCTTGATCAGTTTTCTTTTGGTTAAACAGCCGGATATGGGAACGTTGGGAGTTATCGTTTTTATTTCTATGGCTATTTTTTTCCTTTCCGGTGCCAGAGTTTCTCATATTTTCTCTATCGGTTTTTTCGGCGCGCTGGCTCTTTTTATCCTGATAAAACTGGAATCATATCGAATGGACAGATTGATGGTTTTCCTTCATCCGGAACTTGACCCGCGGGGAATCGGCTATCAGATTAATCAAGCGCTTTTGGCCCTCGGTTCTGGCGGTTTTTTCGGCGTAGGATTGGGGCACAGCATTCAGAAATTTAATTATCTGCCGGAGCCGGTAGGGGATTCCATATTTGCTATAATAGGGGAAGAGTTGGGATTTATCGGCGCGTTGTTTCTTATTTTGTTGTTCTTGTTTTTTGCTCTTCGAGGGCTCAAAATTTCCAAAAAAGCTCCAGATAGGTTTTCCCGTCTGGTGGCTTGCGGAATAGTTTCATGGATAATTTTCCAAGCTTTTATCAACATTTCTGCTATTTCAGGACTCATTCCCTTGACCGGCATCCCGCTTCCTTTTATAAGCTATGGGGGCACATCGCTGACTTTTTTGATGGCGGGCGTGGGAATTCTGCTTAATATTTCCAAACAAACCGAATTAAATTAAACATTAAATATAAATAAAACAAATGAGAATAATTTTAACAGGTGGCGGAACCGGCGGGCATATTATTCCTCTTATAACAGTCGCCCAAAAAATCAAAGAAAAAGTTTCCGATGTGGAATTTGTCTTTATCGGTCCGGGAGGAAAAATGGAAAAAGATCTTTTGGGAAAAGCGGGCATTCCGGTCAGGGGAATTTTGGTCGGAAAAATGCGCCGTTACTTTTCATTTTGGAATTTTGTCGATTTTTTCAAAATTCCAATAGGTTTTTTGCAATCTCTGGCTCTTCTTCTTTGGTATATGCCGGACGCTGTTTTTTCCAAAGGCGGTTACGCTTCTTTCCCTGTGGTTTTAGTGTCGTGGATCTATCGCATACCCGTTTTGATTCACGAGTCCGATGCCAATCCCGGAATGGCCAATTCCATGATGTCAAAATTTGCCAATCGGGTGGCCATCTCTTATAGCGAAGCGGAAAAATATTTTCCGGCAGTCCAAGTGGTTTTGACCGGAAATCCGGTCAGGAGTGATATTGCCGAGGGTAACGCATCGAAAGCCAGAGAAATGTTCGGACTTTTGGAATCAAAAAAGGTGATTTTCGTTTTGGGCGGATCGCAGGGAGCCAGAAATATTAATAATAAAATTTTGGATATTCTGCCGGATCTTCTTCATAAGTATCAGATAATTCATCAGACGGGAGAAAATAATTTTGAGGAAGTGGCGCGTAAAGCGGGAGAGTTGGGAATAAAACCGGGCCGTGAAGGTTATCATGCAATAACTTTTTACGGAGAAGAAATAAAGGATATTCTGGCTGTTTCCGATTTGGTGATCAGTCGGGCCGGAGCTAACAGTTTGGCGGAAATTGCTGCCACTAAAAAACCTTCCATTATCATTCCTTTGGCCAGCGCGGCTAACAATCACCAGCGAATGAATGCCTATTATATCGCCAAGACCGGAGCGTGTATGGTTTTGGAAGAAAGCAATTTGGGCAGCCATATGCTTCTTTCAAAAATCGAAGAGGTGATGAATGATGAAGCGTTGAGAATGAAAATGTCCCAGAATATCGGTGTTTTTTACCATCCGGACGCGGCAGACAAAATAGCGGAAGGGGTAATTGGAATGATTGATAAGTAAAAGTCATAAAATCAAAAATTATGAAACTGGATAAGATTAAAAAAGCTTATGTTATCGGGATTAAAGGTTCCGGCGTAATTGCGATGGTGGAAATTTTGCATTCCATGGGAATTGAAATTTCCGGTTCAGACACAAAAGAAAAATTTTTCACCGATTCGATATTGAAACGTCTCGGCATAAAATACATCGAGGGATTTAACGAGAAAAATATTCCAAATGATATTGATTTGGTTATTTATTCCACTGCCTATAATGAAAGCAACAATCCGGAATTTAAACTAGCCAAAGAAAAAGGGATGGTTATGATGAGTTATCCGGAAATTTTGGCCAAGATGTTTAATGAAAAATATGGACTGGCGGTTTGCGGCACGCACGGAAAGACGACTACAGCCGCTTGGTTGGCACACACCCTGAAAACTGCCGGAGCAGATCCATCGGCTGTCATAGGCAGTAAAGTGTCTAATTGGGGAGGCAACGCTTTGGCGGGAAAGGGGGAATATTTTGTGGCGGAAACCGATGAATATCAGAATAAATTAGACTTATATCATCCCAAAGGGGTAATTTTTACCAGTTGTGATTGGGATCATCCCGATTATTTCCAAAATTTTGAAGAATACAAAAAAGCGTTTGAAAATTTTGTCAAAAAAATTCCTAAAACCGGATTTTTGGTCGTTTGGGGGGATAGTGTTGATACTTTGGAGGTGGCGAAACAAGCGTCTTTAAAAGTGTTGAAATATGGTTTCAATGAGGAGAATGACATCCAGATAAAATTGGTGGATTCCCGAATCAAAGACGAAATTGCTCAAAAATTGGAAGTAGACCGGGAAGAAATGCAAATTTTTCGCGTTTTTCACGGAAATCAGCTATTGGGAAAATTTGAAATAAAATTGTTCGGAAAACATAATGTTTTAAATGCTACGGCAGCCATTACTGCTTGCTATCTTTTAAACATTGATATGAAAAAAGTAGCAGAAGGGATAAGAGATTTTGAAGGCACTGCGCGGCGTTTTGAATATATCGGCCAAAGAAACGGGGCGGTTTTAATTGACGATTATGGTCATCATCCGGAAGAAATAAAAGCCACTCTTAGCGCGGCCAGGCAAAAATATCCGGAGAAAAATATTTGGGCTGTTTTTCATCCGCACACTTTTACGCGCACCAAGGCGCTTTTGGAGGAGTTTGCCCAAAGCTTTGACGATGCTGACCACGTGATGATTCTTGATATTTACGGCAGCGCGCGGGAAATTCAAGGCGGAGTGCATTCTGAAGATTTGGTAAATCTTATCAATAAATATAATCGGCAGAAAGCGGAGTATGTTCCAAAAATTCCGGAAGCAGTGGAAATTCTAAAAGACAAAATTACCTCTTCTGACGTGGTAATTTCCATTGGCGCCGGTAACGGATGGGAAGTGGTGGAAAAATTGAAAGAAAAATAAAAATTTTTTAATGCCAAAACAAAATAAAAACAAAATTTATAGCCTAAGCACAGAGGAAGTTTTTAGAAAATTTAGATCCGGCGATAAGGGGCTTTCGGAAAAAGAAGCGAAGAAGCGTATAGAAGAGTGCGGCTATAATAAAATAGAGAGAAAAATAAGATGGCGATGGGCAAAGCTTGTTTTCAATCAGTTTAATGATGCGCTGGTCTGGGTTTTGCTGGTAGCGGCGGCGCTGGCTTTTCTTTTTTCCGAGATGCGGGATGTGACGATAATTTTAATTATCGTTTTTATTAATGCCGCGATTGGTTTTTTTCAGGAATTTAAGGCGGAAAGAATTTTAGATAACATCAGGAAGCTGACTACCGATAAGGCTCTGATTTTTAGGGATAAGGAAAAAAGGGAAATTGATGCCAAACTGATAGTGCCCGGAGATGTTATTTTTGTTACTTCCGGCGATAATGTTCCGGCTGACGGATATCTAATTGAAAGTTTTGATCTCAAAGTGAATAGTATGATTTTTACCGGAGAATCAAAACCCAGAAAAAAAGAAGCGGGAAGAATAAAAGAAAAAAATCTGGTTTTTTCGGATATTTCCAATATGGTTTTTATGGGAGAAACCATAGCCACGGGCGAAGCAAAATTTTTGGTAACCGGAACGGGAATGAACACGGAACTTGGCCGAATTGCCAATCTGACTCAGGAGGTAAAAGAAGAAAACACTCCCATGCAAAAGCAGATGCGGGAATTGGGAAGAAATGTTTCTATTTTGGCTGTTTTAATCGGCATTATTGTTATTATTGCCGGACAATACTTTAGAATGTCCCTTTATCAAAATTTTCTTTTTGCTTTGGCACTGGCTGTTTCGGTGGTTCCGGAAGGGTTGCCGGCCGCTATTTCAGTAGCTCTTTCCCTGGGGATGAAAAGGCTGCTCAAAGACAATGTTTTGGCCAAAAAACTCAACGCGGTGGAAACTCTCGGATCAGTCTCCATTGTCTGCACGGATAAAACCGGCACTATTACCAGAAATGAATTGGCGGTGACAAAAGCCATTTTGCCGGATAAAAATATCGAAATAACCGGCAATGGCTATGAGCCGAAAGGAAATTTTATTCTGGAAGACGAAAAAATCAATCCAAAGGAAGTAAGAAATTTGGAATTGCTTTTTAAGATAGGAGTTTTGTGCAACGATGCCAGTATCATTAAGGAAAAGTCTAGATATAAAATCATCGGCGATCCGACAGAAGGCGCGTTAATCGTAGCCGGAAGAAAATTCCACCGTGAGGAAAAATTTTTCTACGTTGGCGAAAGGAAAATGGGAGAAAATCCTTTTTCTTCGGAAAGGATGAGGATGAGTGTTATATATAAAAACAAAAATATCACTTCTTTTGTCAAAGGTTCTCCGGACGTGATTCTCGAACTCTCCAAATTTATAAAAATAGAAAATAAAATCAGGCCGATTACTGCCAAAGACAAAGAAAAAATCCGATTGTCCTATGACCAGATGTCCAAGGAAGCTCTTCGCGTTTTAGCCTTTGCTTATCGCGATCTGGATAAAATAAGCCCTAGGGAATATCATGCGGAAGCGGAAAAAAACCTTGTCTGGGTGGGTATGATGGGCATGATTGATCCGCCGCGCCAGGACGTGGGAAGAGCGGTTCAGGAATGCCGAAATCTGGGCATTTCCGTCATTATGATTACGGGCGACTATGAAATTACGGCCGAAGCTATTGCTCGGTCAGTCGGCCTGATTAAAGGAAAAAGAAACAGCCAGTTTATTATAAACGGAAAAACGCTTAATACTCTCAGTGACAGGGAAATTTATCAAAGAATAAAAAAAGGAGCGTGTATTTTTGCCAGGATTTCTCCGGAACAAAAACTACGCATAGCTTCCATTATGAAAAAATACGGCGAAGTTATCGCTATGACAGGAGACGGAGTGAATGACGCGCCGGCATTAAAACGAGCCGATATCGGGGTGGCGATGGGAATTATGGGCACTGATGTTTCCAAGGAAGCGGCTGATATGATTTTGATTGATGATAATTTTTCTTCCATTGTAAAGGGAATAAAAGAAGGCAGGACAATTTTTTCCAATCTTAAAAAATTTGTCCATTATGTTTTCAGTTCCAACGCCAGTGAACTGTTTGCTGTTCTTTTGGGTGTAGTTTTGCAGGTGCCAGCGCCTGTTTCCGCCGTTCAAATTTTGGCCATTGATCTGGGAACGGATGTTTTTCCTTCTTTTGCTTTGGGACTGGAACCGCCGGAACCAGAAAGTTCCAGTCAAAACAAAAAAGCTATAAATTCCAAAAAAGCGCTTATTGATTTTTCCGGTTTTCAAAGAATCATTTATCTTGGTATAATAATGGCAACGGGAGCGGTCATCACTTTTCTTTGGTCGATGATGCGCGGCGGCTGGCATTTTGGTGAAAAAATTGCTTTTGACAGCTTGCTTTATATGAAATCGACCTCAGCCACATATGCGGTATTGTCGATGACTCAGATGGCTAATTTTTTGGAGTCGCGCAGTGAGCGTTTTTCTCCGTTTAAGCTGGGATTTTTCAAAAATAAATATGCCATTGGCGCTTTGATTATTTCCGTTTTTATGCTGTTGGCTCTCCTTTATGTTCCTTTTTTCCAAAAATATCTGGGCATGCGACCGATAGACGGAATCGATTGGCTGATGGTAGCGATTTTTACCCTGGCGGTGTTTTTGTGGGAAGAAATGAGAAAGAGTGAAAAATAATTTTTTTAACTTTCATTTTTTAAAATAATTTTATGTCAAATATAAAAATCGAGGAAAATATTCCTCTGGCCGGGTATACTACATTCAAGATTGGCGGACCAGCCAAGTTTTTTGTGGCGGTTAAAACCGAAAAAGAATTGGAACAGGCGGTCAAATACGCCCAAGACAACGGTTTGGAAATTTTTATACTGGGTGGGGGAAGTAATGTTTTGGTAAGCGATGACGGATTTGCGGGCTTGGTAATTCATATAAAAAATGAAGCTTGTGAAACAGAAGGCACTAAAATCAAATGCGGGGCCGGGCTTCTCCTTTCAGAAGCGGTAAGAACAGCCACTCAGAATTCTTTAACCGGATTAGAATGGGCCTCGGGAATTCCCGGAGCCATAGGCGGAGCCATAAGAGGGAATGCCGGCGCTTTCGGCGGAGAAATGAAAGATAATATTGAAAGTGTTGAAGTTTTGGATCTTGGAGATTTACAAATGAAAACATATAAACTTGAAGAATGCCGGTTTTCTTACCGCGAAAGCATATTCAAGGAAGACGAAAATTTGATCATATTCTCCGCTATCTTGAATTTAAAAAAAGGAGAAAAAGAAAAAATTGAGGAAAAAGTGAAAGAAATCATTAAAACCCGTTCCGAAAGGCATCCGGCGGGACTAGCCAGTGCCGGCAGTTTTTTTGAAAATCCTACCGTTAAAAACAAGGAGCTGATTGAAAGATTTGAGAAGGAGACGGGTATGAAAAGTAGAGAGGACAAAATACCGGCTGGTTGGCTGATAGCAGATTTGGGCTTGCGGGGCAAAAAAATTGGACAAATTCAGGTGAGTGACGATCATGCCAATTTTTTGGTCAACTGTGGTCAGGGAACGGCTCAGGAGGTGGTAATGCTATCAAGCCTGATTAAGCAAAAAGTGCGCAATGAGCTCGGCATACAACTAAGGGAAGAAGTGAAATACGTAGGATTTTAGAAAAAAGAAAGGTTAATTAATAATTAACGATAAAATCATGGAAACAAAAAAAATGGTGCCCAATGTGCGTTTATTTTCCAAGGGAGTAAAGATTGACGGCCGAACAGAAGAGTATATTTTAAAAAGAGTAAATAAGCTGAATAAATTTTCTAATAAAATTCTGGAATATGAAGTGGAGGTTTCTATGGATAAAAAAGGCAAATTTTATGTCGAACTGATGGTGAAAACTCCGCATAATCTTTATCGTTTTGAAGAAACATCAGAAAGTATCGAGGGATCAATTGATGTGGCGGTGGATGAGATAAAAAAACAAATAGTGAAAGACAAAGATCGCACGAAAGAGTTGAGAGAAAGAGGAGCCAGATCCATAAAGAAAAAAATAGTTCTCGATTCAAACGCCAGATTCTGAATTTTAAAATGACTTCGTTAGACAAAACCGGACGCAATAGTCCGGTTTTATTATGGTTAATTTTGTGTTAAGATTAAAACAGCGACAAGATTTAAAAAATTTTTGAAATGGATATTCATCGTAAAAATAGGGTAAACGTTGATTTGAGGAGGCTGGATGTAAATAATCAGAAACCGCACAGAATTGATCTGGGCAAGCCGGACAGAAACAATCAGGAATTAAAAAAAGCCACCTTGGCCGAACCGAATATAAATAATCAGGAGCCAAAAAAAATCATTCCTAGCGGGCTGAAGGAGAAATCAAAAATGATTGACAAGAAGAGCCTGATGGCAATTATTTTTTTTGTGGCTACGATAGGGATTTTCATAGCTATTTTTGCCAAAATAGAATTAAAAAAGGACCAAAAAGAATTGGACGACAAGCTAAAAAAAGTCATACCAAGGGGAGTGGCTATTCCTATGGGAAACTCCAGTGAACAAAATCAAGCTCAAGTCCAGAATCAGACTCAACAGCAACAGCAACAAACAGAGACTACTCCTGCGCCTCAAAATGACATTTTAAGCCAAGAGACAGAAGAAAAAACAGAAGAAGTCAAGGAAGAGAATTTAAAATATGAAAAATCAGGGATAAGTTTTGAATATCCGAAAGATTATAGGATCGAAGAAAGAAACGAACAGATTGTGGCGGTAAAAGATGGCGATCAATGGAGAATGAAAATTTATAGCAATAAAGACAAAAAAGAAATAGAAGACTGGTATAAAGGATATTTTCCGGAAAAAGACAATGATGGATGCGAATTTTCCGATGCTTCGCTGAAAATTGGTTCCTATTCGACAAAACTGGTTAAATTAAAATCTGATTCAGAAGATGAAGCTGAGTGTAAAGACAGTGGGTATTTTGCCTTGAATGACAAAAAAACAAAAGCAGTTAGGGTAAGATTGGAAAAAGCATCTGAAGACGAAGCTGGAAAAATATTGGACAAGTTTAAATTTATCAATTAAAAAATAACCCCGTTAAATAGTTTTTTGATTACAAAAAATTTGACAGGGTGGGGATAAAAAAATGAATAAGCGAATTCCAAGCGTTTGGGGTTTTGTAATAATCGCATTGGCAGCGGTTGTTTCGGTAACTTTCATGTGGTTGGCGACAAAAAGTGGTGAAATAAGCGGTAAAATCAACGAAAAAAAGCCCTTGGAGTGCACGATGGAAGCTAGGGTTTGTCCGGATGGCAGTTCAGTCGGCCGGACAGGACCTAATTGTGAATTCGAGCCGTGTCCTACCGGTAATTTGGTCGGCAACGACAAGGACGAGCACGGCTGTATCGGTTCAGCCGGATATATTTGGTGCGAAGAAAAGCAAAAATGCCTAAGAATCTGGAATGAAAGCTGTTCCGACTTGTTGGAATATAAAAATTTTAAACACGGTTATTATGTAAAATATCCTCGCAGCTGGTTTGCTTATACGGAAAAAGTCGACGATGTATTTTTTCAGCCGCGAAGCGAAGAAGAAAATGATTACAATGATCCACACGCTCTCTCTTTTGAAATAAAAGTCAGTGATTTTCCGGCTAATTCCTCGTTGGATAAGGAAATAGAAAAGATAATTAATAAAGGAGTGGACGCGGGAAGAAGCATACGAAAAGAAGAAATTGAAATTTCCGGGGAAAAAGGGCTGAAAGTCATGACTTGCGGAAAATTCGAGTGCAATCCGGAAAAATATTTTGTAGTTAAAGATGGAAAATTATATTTTTTAAACCCTCTTCTCGGTTGGACCAAGGAATTTGAAAATATACTAAACACTTTCAAGTTTGTCAGCCAATAGAGCTTAAGGAAAAGTCTCTTTCTTTGAC
>JAKQLJ010000019.1 GCA_029567195.1 bacterium
GTCAAAATTCTCTTTCAGCTTATGCCAGGCTTCCCACATTATTGAGAAATCAACTTCTTCGGGCGGGCAAAAAGGACAAACTTTATTTTGAAAGCCGAACCAATAGCCGGCTCCGAAAAAAGCCGCCAAAAGCCCGACAAAAAACAATTTTTTAAGAAATGGCATGTTATTATGCTAGCAAAATTATTTTGCCAAATCAACCGCGGATTCGTATATGTCCCCGGCTCCCATTATGAGCGCCACTTCGCCTCCCTTTAGATTTTTCTTGAGATAGGCCTTAAGATTTTTTTTATCCAAATAAGCCACGTTTTCCTTCTTGATATGGCGAACCAGCTTTTTCGAATTGACTTTTCTTTTTATTTCCTTGCTTTCACGGCCCGATACGTCATAAATATCAGTTATCAAAACCTGGTCTATATCGGCTTCCGAGAAAACCCTGACAAAATCCTTAAAAAGATAATAAGTTCTCTGGTGCTGATGGGGCTGAAAAATGCAGAAAATTTTCTTTTTGGGATATTTTTCCCTGGCGGCCAGCAATGTCTGTTCTATTTCCGTAGGATGATGGCCGTAATCAGAAATTAAAGTAAAACTTTTTTTATTTAGGGCCGTTTTTTTAATATCAAACCTCCGCCAAGCGCCCTTAAAAGCGGCCAGGCTTTCAAAGGAGATATTGTCGGGAATCCCGATTTGGCGGGCGGCTGTCAAGGCTGCCAGAGCATTTGAAACATTGTGTTTTCCGGGAACCTTCAGGGATGTCTCAAGTTTTTTTGCTTCAGGCTGTTCCAAGGAATAAGCAACAGAGTTTGGGAATTTTATTGACGAGGCATTTTTGTCATCTCCGTTTAGAACTAAAACTCCGTCCGAAGAAATCTTTCCCGCAAAAGCCTGATAAGTTTGCAAAATATCCTCCAGATCTTTATATGTATCCATGTGCTCAGACTCAATATTGGTTATAACGGCCAAATTGGGCCAATAATTCAGGAATGAACGGTTCCATTCATCCGCTTCCATAACAAGATATTTGCTTTTTCCGAGCCTGAAATTTGAATTTTTGAACTCTTTCAATTTTGCTCCGACTATAACCGTAGGATCAAGTCCGGATTTTTCCAATATCAAAGCCAGCATTGACGTAGTGGTGCTTTTCCCATGGGTGCCTGAAACTGCCAGGCAAAAATAATTTTTACTTAGGTCTCCCAAGGCCTCCGGATAGCTTTTGACTTCAATGCCTTCTCCTTTGGCTTTTGATAAAACAGGGCTGTTTTTAGGAAAGGCGGATGTATGCACAATAAGGCTTGTCTCTTTTGGGATTTTCTCTGTGAAAACAGCTCCTTTTTTCTTAAGAAGATCTGTTATTTCAGAACGCGCCAGGTCGAAGCCCGTGACAGCATGCCCCTGCGAAAGGTAATATTGCGCTAGAGCGGAAATGCCAATCCCGCCTATTCCTATAAAATGGACTTTCATATTTTTTATTCTCTCAGCCGGAAGGATTTTAAAATTTTATATTCTGGCCCTCCCCGCTTTAAAATGCTCTCCATAATTTCAAACGAATTAACCTTGAATCTAAGCAAAATTGATTCTTCC
>JAKQLJ010000018.1 GCA_029567195.1 bacterium
CTCTTCCTCCACTGAAAAGGATAAGGTCATGAATGAATTGTCTTTTACTTTGGATCCCAATGACACTGACAGCGCCGTGACTAATGGCACCGAGTTTTTTGCTTATCCTAACACAACAACTGACGAAATCATCACCTTAAATAAATTATCAGCCGTTTATAAGTTATATAAGGAATCAACCGGCAGTCGCATTTATGTTACCGAGAAAGACAAGGATACGGCCTTGGCCGATTCCTTTGTCTTGGAATCAACTGAAACTAAAGGCATTGAATTTTACGCTTTTTCCAATACCCTAACCAAAGAAGAAGCGGAAAAGGCCGATTTGTTGCCTGTTTATAAGCTATATAACGCTTCCACCGGCGATTATCTTTATACTTCATCGGAAAATGAAAAAACAACGCTTCTTACCGAAACATCCACTCCTCCGGACACCAACTTGGGACCGGAAATCTCTGTCGGTCTTTGGAATAACAATAAAAATAGCGTCAATGAAACTCCTTATAAAATAAAAGCCAATAAAAATTATAACGTCAAAGATGCCAATGGCAACATTTTGGCTCAAGTGGCTGCCGGAACCATCACCCGAGTAGCTACTCATACTGTAACCACCACTCAAACCATTAAGGATAGTGGCAGTAGTAGCAAGAAGAAAAAGAAAAAGAAAAAAAAGAAGAAAAAGAAAAAAAAGAAGAAAAAGAAAAAGAAGAAAAAGTCCAGCTGGTTTGAATATTTCATTCCTACGGCTTATGCAGGCGACAAAACCGTTACCACCAATACTGAATATTTCAGAATTTATGGCGACGCCATCCCGGAGAAAAAGCTGGAAGTTCAAGAATTATACTTTGACGCCATCGATGGCAATAATGCCGATATGATTTTTGACGTTTTTCGTCCCGATTCTTCTAATGACCAATATCGCGGAAAAATGAAATTGAAATATACGGACAATAACAATATCTGGATGATAAATATCTTGCCGATGGAACAATATGTCTGGGGTATGGGAGAAACTGCCGGTACCGGTCCAAAAGAACACACCAAGGTTATGACCACTATTTTCCGCACTTACGGTTATTGGTATAGTGCTTATGCCACCAAATATCTGCCTTATGGTTTTAGAATCAGAAGCGACAGCGGCTCGCAAATCTATTACGGCTATGACTGGGAAAAAGACCACTCGGCCATCAAAAAATCAGCCGAAGAAACAAAAGGTCGGGTAGTGATGTATAAAGATGAAATTGCTCTGACTCCATACAGTTCATGGACAGACGGAAAAACCAGAAGTTTCGAAGATCGCTGGGGATCCAAGGACTATCCATGGTGCCAGTCCGTGAAAGACAAGTATGGAAAGCATCCAAGTTTAGGAACTGACGCTCTGGTTTCTGCCGGCAATCACATGGTCGGACTCAGCGCCCATGGATCTCTGAATCTGGCCGGCAACGATTACAAATGGAGTTATGAAAAAATCCTAAAATACTATTTCACCGATATAGATTTGGACAAAAAATATTAAATCTTCAATTAATGAAAAATAAAATAATACCTGCCATTTTTATCATCATTTTGGCTGTTTTGGCTTATTTTGGATATTCTATTTTTTCCCAACGCCTGGGTAATGGGCAAAAAGTCATTAAAAATAATTCCGGAGAAGAAGCCCAAAAAAATGAAAGTGGTTCCAACTCCGGTAATTCTTACGGCGAAAATTCTTCCCCTGGAAGCGACAAGAAAAGCGAAACATTGAAGATTACCGTTACCCCGTCTGACTGCGACAAAGAGTGCTCTAAATTTGAAAAAGATGAGGAGCTGGAATACTGCCAGGAGGTATGCAACATCGTGGAATATGAGGAAGAAGATGAAAACGAAGAGGAAAATGACGAGGAAAATGAAAATTGTGATGACAAAAACGGACTGCAAAAAGACTACTGCCTGAAAGATTTGGCTATTGATAAGGAGGATTTTAAAATTTGTGATACTATCAATGATTCGGGAGTGAAAAAAACTTGCCAAAACCGGATAACGGAAGATTTGCTTGATCCTGAAGAAGAAGATTAAACGCTCAAAAAGTGTAGATTCCGGGTCAAGCCCGGAATGACATATTTTTTAGATTTGTTGGTTATTGAAAGTCTTTACTCGCTACGCTTTAAACGCATACACCGGATAACGCCGGTGGTTTTTTAAGTAATAAAAGTTGGCTATTCTAAATATTTTTGATATCTTTTTGAATTATACGTGCACCAAGGATTAGGAATTTCATCCGGATCCAGACAGCATTCCCTATCCATATGTTTTTTCTTATTTTGCTTGCTCTTTCCTGGTTTATCATTTTTTTTGGCGCAAACCCGCTGACCGTTGACTTTTTTATAAGACGCTGGCTTAGGAGCATTTATTTTAGGCTTGGCCGGTGCCGGTTTTGGTCTTTTTATATCAATTAAATTAGTCGTGGAGACGGAAGAAATAAATTCCGGAAAGTTTTTGATTATTTCTTTCTCTTCTTTCAATTGATCGGTTTCTTCACTATTTTCAACTAAAATCGGAACGATATTGTATATGTACTGATCTCGAGTGAGAGTATAAAAAAATGCCTGGCTAAAACAATCATCATTGGGACCGATATAAATTTGCTCGGCCGGATAATCCTGATTTTCCGCAATATGTCCGGTAATTTCCTGACAAACGCCCTGATTTTTTAGCTCTTCATCTTTGATTTTAGGAAATTCATCGGTATTGAAAAGTTCTTTCACTTTTTGAATATTATAAACAACAACATCAAATCCCGCATATTTGTCCCCTTCTTCAATATCTTTCTTTCTGAATAAAAAACGGTACTCCCAATTGGCACCTCTCGTAGCGCCTTTTAGCGCCGGTTTTTCCCAATGTGGCGGATATTTTATTTCAAAACCATACCATTGGCTCTGATAAATTAACCAGTTATTTGTCTCTAATAATGGGCTTTCCGCTTCATTTTCTTCTACCTCCTCTACTATTTCCTGAGCTTTTTCAGGCCTCATCTGTTCCAGGCTTTTTTTATAAGCCAAATAGCGATGGTTGATTATGAGCAAGGCCGAAAAAGCAATTGTCACTAAAACAATCACGATGTCCCTTACGAGATTTTTTTTGCATAAAAAAACCTGGCAAAGCGTTTTTTCTTCTTTCTTTTTTTTCCTCTTTCCCCTTTTTTCTTGTTTTCCCATATAAATTTTATGACATCAAAAGTTCATTTTCAGATTAACTTGCTTTTCTCATTTTGGCAATATGATGCTTACTGCCAAGCAAAAACCGCCCAAAGGGCGGTTTTTGCTTATCTCAAGATGGTGTTATTTAACTTCGGACAGTCCGGATACCTTCATAAATTCTTTTTCCGCCGCTTCATATTGAGTTCGGATAGTATCCAATTCTCTTTGCAACGCTTCTCCTTGGCTTATAGCCTCATCTATTTGTTTTCCCAAGGCATCCACTGCTTTTTCGTCAGCAACTGTTATCAGTTTTTCATCCTTATTAACATGACTCACCACTTCTTTCATTTTACCAAGCAACTGGATTCTGATTTCGATATATTTAATTTTGGTGACATTGTCCTTTTCACCCAGAGTTATGCGCTTCAAGGCCGCTTCTTTGGCCTGGGCATCAGAAATTTTATCAGACATCGTCCTGAGTTTTGCCAATTCCTGACTTATGGTTTTTGAATTAAGGAGGGCTTGGTTTTCATTTACCAGCGTGTCATCGACTGCCTTAATCACTCCATTGTAGTTTTTGTCGCTCATTAATTTTTCAAAATCGGTAGCATTAACTGAGCCGGTAAGCTTTTCCACTTCACTGTCCAGATCGGCAATTTTGTTGTGTGAATCGATAAATTCTTGCGACACCTTCGGCGCAAAAAAAATCTTATACGCGCCAAATCCCAAAACACCTAAAACAATCAAAACAGAAAGTGCAATTATTAGTTTTTTCATTTTTGTTTTTAGTTATTTATTATATAAAAAATTATAGCACCTTTTTTAGTGTATTGGGATCACACTTTCTGTGTGAGTGTTATTGCTTTCATTGCTTTCGGAAATATTATTATCCGCATCAGTCACTGCCTTAGTGGCATAAGTTGACCAGCTGGAATAAGTATAACTGCAAAAAACAGTTTTTTGGGCATTCGCCGCCAAGCCGCTAATTTGAGCCCGGCAAGCCTTGCCAAAATCAGTTGGCCACCATTCCCACCAAAATGCTCCGGCCGCCGCCGTCCCGCCATTTTTTATAGTTATGCCCACAGAAAAAGACTCTGCTTGCTTTGGCGCATGATTAAACGCATAACTGCTGATATACAAATCAGCTTTTGCTTCATCATGAATAGGAATGACTTGTTTTGCGGCAGTATTATTGCTTTCATTGCTTTCATAAATTTCCGATTCCGGATCAATCACCGCCTTTGTTTCATAAGCTGCCCAGCTGGAATAGGTAAACTTACATCCGACCGTCACTGTTTTGCCCGCCGCCAGACTATTAACTTTTCCGTCGCAATTTTTTTCATGAGCCGTTGCATACCAATCCCAATGAAAACTTTTGGCGTCCGCGTTTCCCTTGTTGCCAATTTTTATGTTAACCGTAAATTCTTCGCCTGATTTAGGATCTTCACTGAAACTGTATTTTTCCACATAAAGATCCGGATATTTGGATGTTTCTGACGATTCAGAAGAAGAAGTGGAGTCCGATGCATTTTCATCGGTAGCAATGTTTTCTTCACTTGAAGTCACTTTGCCGCTTATATCGCCCGCGTTTTGTTCCAAGACGCTCTCTTTTGCATCAATTTTGGAATCAGCTTTTTCGTCCTTGACTGCATTTTTTTTCATTACGCCGAAAAGAGAACCGGCCAAAACTGCAACAGCCACAACCAAAACCGCAATAATTATTTTTTGTAAATTGCCGTTTTTTTCCGGCAATTCTGTTTTTTTGTCATTTTGGTCTGAGTTTGTTGACATAATTATTTTTTTAATAATTATAAGCCGACTGTCGACTTGCGCCCCAATTTTACTTCATATTGAATAAATAGTCAAAATAAAAAAAGCCCGAGCAATTGATGTCAAGGCAAATCCAAGCTGAAAAATATTTTTTATTTTTTCTTTATCGCATTGACGATAAAAAATCCGCCGATAATAAAGGCTATTCCGGAAAGTTGAAGGCTCCAAAGGAGCGCTATTTTCCAGTCGGGAGCGTTTTTTGAAACCAAGAAAATATATAAAATTCCGGCCAAAGTAAAAACAATGCCGCCCACCATTTCCCGCTTCCATGAAATTATGAGCACCGCAAGCAAAATCAAAGCCGGAATATTGTGCATAAACAAACCGCCCAAAGTCCCCCAAAATCCCAATCCCAAATCGAAAATATCCAGCGACATCAAAGCCATAAAAGCAATGAGTATTATAGATAAGACTCTCGGCGTCCAATAGACGAATTTATTAGCTTTTATTTCCATGTTTTTATTATAGCATAAATGAAAAAAACCTTCGCCAACAAACAGCCGGAGACCCAAAAACAAAAAATCAAATCGCCAAGCGAGCTAAAAGATATGAAACCATTGATTCAGCGCCCTGGTTCAGGTTAATTTCTTTTTCTCCCACGCTGTCATAGCATCCGCCTGTCGTATGATCATAAACTACCTGCTCCAACATATTATTTCCCAAAAACCAACCGAAAGCATCATACATCCTTTCTTTATATTTCAGATCTTTGCTTATCAAAAACATTTCCTTTAGCGCCAGAATAAGCGCCGCTACTTCTTCCGGCTGTTGATCATGAAGCGTTTTTTTTCCGCCTCTTTCGAACCAGCCGCCTTGTCCGACAGGAACACAGCAATCACCCTTAAATGAATGAAGAATAAGAAAATCAAGCGTAATCTTGGCGATATTAAAATATTTTTGATCGCCTAACCGCTTGTAAGCCAGAAGTAGGGCTTCGGGAAGCACGCCATTGGAATAAGCCAAAATATCTTCAAACCATTGCCAATCAGGCTTATCATTTTTCTCATATAACTCCACCAGATATTGGCAATATTTTTTTAATGCCTCTTCATATTTTGCGTCCTTGTCATATTCCAGCCATTTGCACAAAGCTTTTATATAAAACGCCGCCGCTCTTGGAGCGGTTACTATTTTTTCCAAATTAAATCTTTTCCTGAAAATTTTGGCGGCTTTTATTTTTATCGATGGCGGCAAGGATTTTGAAGCGGCTGCAAAGGCCAGGGCATATATTCCCCGAGCATAGGCATCATCCAGCCCTTCCTTGACATTGCGTTCGATATCGAACGTCTTGTCACGATTAACATAATTATGAAAACCCGGCTCGACGAATACATATTCAATAAATTTAAGATAGGTGCCGGCTAATTTTAGAACGGTTCTGTCTTTATATTTTTCATAATATTTAGCAGTTACTATAAGCGCTCGCGCATTGTCATCCAGCGTATACCCAGAATCCCTGTCCGGCTCGGTTAATTTTGCAAATTGAAACATGCCAAAATCATCAGTCATTTTTATCAAATGTTCCAATTTGACTTCCGGTAATTTTTTTTCATTCAGTTCCAATTCAGGAACAAGCTCTATAAATTTTTTTGCATAAGAAAGCGCCACATTTTGCCATGTCATTTTTCTGGTTCTAAAATAGGCTCTTTTGCCCATTTCTATTCCCATGCTTCCTCCGTCAAAAATTTCATTGATAGACTGCGCCATGGCAGTGGGATTTCTAATTTCCACCAATCTTCCGACTTCTTCCGTCACATCTTCCTTGGCTTGGGCAAAAGCAGTTGAAACGACCGGACGTCCGGCTCCCAAGGCATATGATAATGTTCCGGAAGTCGCCTGATTTTCATCAAGGGCTGTTGAGAGATATATATCGGTCGCTTGCAAAAATTGCAGAATTTTTTTTGTTGGAAAATAGGCGTTGAAAAAAATAATATTCTTATCTAAGCCGAGCTTCAATGCCAATTCAACAAGCTTGTTTCGATATGCCTCCCCTTCTCTTTTCAAAATTATCGGGTGGGTTGCGCCCACCACAAGATAGACTGCATCAGGAAATTTTTTCACCACTAAGGAAAAAGCCTCGATGGCATATTCTATTCCCTTGCCTTCGCTCAAAAGTCCGAAAGTGGAAACTACCTTTTTTCCAGTTAGCCCCAGCGCCAGCTTGGCTTTTTTGGAATCCTTATACGGAGTGGCATGGATGCCGTGGGGAATTATTTGTATCTTATCCTGAGGAATGCCGTAATCATCCGTTAATATTTTTTTTGATGTCTTGGTCATAACGACAAGACATCTGACATAATCATTGATGGCTGTTACTATTTTCTTATATTTTTCAAAAGACGAGTTTGATGATGGCAAAACGGTATGCATGGCAATCACCACCGGTTTTTTTATTTCACGTAAAAATTCCAACAGATATTCACCACACTCGCCGCCAAAAATACCGAATTCATGCTGAATACAGACTAATTTTACCGCAGGCATGGCGTTAATCTTTTGGGCCGCTTCCACATATTCATTTTTCCTGTTCTGAAAAATTTGTCCGATAACCAATTTGGGATAATGTAATTTTTCCAGCTCATTGACATTCATAGCCACCACCTTTGCTTCTTCTTCCGGAAAAAAAAGTTCATTAAAGGCGTCTACCAAATCCTTGGTGAATGTCGCGATGCCACATTCTCTGGGAGGGAATGTCGACAGATAAACAACCCAATTTTTGCTTGGTTTTTTCATACGCCTTTTTATTTATTTAATCGATGTTGTTTTTTAACTCAGAAAGTAAATTTTCTAGACTCATGCTTTTAGCGGCAATAACCTTGTCGCCTGCCCCATAATAGACAAAAAGCTGATCATCGCGAATAACGCAACCCGTTGGAAAAACCACATTGTTAACATCTCCTAATTTTTCCCATTTTTCCTTAGGAGAAAAGAGAGGCATTCGCAAACGACCGATTTCTTTGGTTGGATCGTCCCGATCAAGCAGGGCGGCGCTGGCATGATAAATTTTCCCGTATTTGGAGTCCTCCACCGCATGATAAATCAAAAGCCAGCCTTCTTCGGTTTCAATAGGCACGGCTCCACCACCGATGTTTCGGCTTTCAAATTCATACTTAGGATCAAGAATGATATATTTATCCAGTTCAAGAAAATATTTCCGCCAATAGTCGTCATTAAGCTCGGAAAATGAATCAAAATAAGAAATTTGAATTCCGGGAAGCACCCGATGAATAAGAGCAAACTTTCCGTTAATTTTCTTGGGAAAAATAAAAGCATCCTTTTCCCACAAGAGAACATCTTTTCCCGCCCTATCTTTCAATACCGATTCGAAAAACTGATACCTTTCCCGCACTTTTGATTGTCTGAACAGATCTTCCGCCTCGTCATAGGTAAATTGCGCCGAAATAATTCCCTGTTTTTTAAAAGTTTTGAGATCATTGCTGGTAGCATAAGCAATCACAGCGTTTTTTCCGTCAAAGGCGGTATAGAAAAAATAATAAATTCCATCCAAAAAAACGACTCTGGGGTCTTCCACCCCTTTTTTTTCAAAATCGTGTTCCGGGAACAAAACAGGATGATCAAGGCGATTAATAGCTTTTCCCTTTTCATCTATTTGGCAATATCCTATTGAAGAAACAGAATCTTCTTTTCGCACGGCCCGATAAAACATATGGGTAATGCCGTCCACTTCAATACAAGTTGGATTTAGCACCGCTCCGCTTTCAAACGGCAAATTGGTTGCCTCAAGAATAATTCCTTCATCTTTGATTTGAATCATAATAATGTCTTAAGATACTAATTTACTCTTTTTGTTATTTTAAAAGATAACTAAAACAACAAAGCCAAAATTATGGCTTATTATTAACATCTTAACTATACCATTTATATCGTTAAGTTTCAAAAGGCGGCCTTTCGCTTTTTTATCCGTTGTCATATTGATAGTTACCAATAAAAAAAGGACAGGCTGGAAAGTCTGTCCTCGAATGAACCGAAGGTTTAGGCGGAAAGATCGACTATTACTGACAAAAATCGGGAGCATCATAGCTTATGATGCTTGGAAGCCCTTGTTCTTTGAACAGATTCTTGTTTTTTAGCGGCGAATTCATGGCCTCCAGAAATCTCTGCACCGCAAAAATGAATCTTTTCTGCTTTTCCGGCGTTACCTGAAAATCATCGTAATACCCGTCTGAATCGGACACCAAGAGGTTGTGCGTCCCCAGGTATTGATTCATAAGGAAAGCGTAATAGGAATAAAGGAGCTGAAAATTTTCCCATTTTTCCTGGTTGCCGGTATATTTTTCAAAAGCTTCGCGAAATGTCAACCCTTCATTTTTTTCCTTGAAGAATTGATAGGTCATTCCTACGCATTGCGGGACAAATCCAGGCCAGCGCTTCCAGTCATTCTGCCGACTGCCATAGCTCACAGCTTCCAAGAGCCGCCGTTCGAAGTCACTGTTCCAAGCCGTTCCAGTCGTAATCAGTTTTTGTGAAAGCTCCAGCATAACCAGAACGCTCACCAGATTAAATGTGTTTTCTTTGGCGGAAAAAACAATATAGGCCGCCGGGGAATATTTATGCTCCGCTTGGCCATTCCAAAGCTCCGGGGAAACTATCTCATTTTGCCATTCGACAAGTTTTCCACAAGGATCGGCACTCCTTCGGTTTTTTGTCGCCGATGCTCCGGAAGAAATGTCATTGATAGAAAAAGCCTTGTCTGCTTGGGCTATTGAATTACCGCAAGCAAAAATTGCCAGAACTGCCAACCATAGAATTTTCATTTAATTCCTTTCGCTTCTGTTTTACTTTTTTCCCAGAGATTTCAGCTTTTCAAGAGCCAATTCCTGAGCCTCAGGACAAAGATTAAATTCACTGCCGACGGCCGCCGAAAAAAGAGCTTTTTCGTTTTGGGTGAAAGCAGGAAATTCCACAAGCGCTTTGTCAGCTTCCCTGCCGTATCGGAACATTTCATCATCCCAACAACCCTTAAAGTGCTTTTCAAAATCACTCGATTTAAGAAGAGAACGGAGCGATTCAATTTCACTGATATCTTTTTCACATCTTGCAATTAAATCGGGGAATTTCCGCTTGAAATAAATTCTGACCATTCCTGAATCACAACTAGTAGCAACCTTGCACGCCAAAAGGAAATCGTGCGCGCTCCTGGCTTCGTTTAGGACTATCCCCAGCAGATATTCCCACGGATCTCTGCGATCATCCATTTGGTTCAATGTTTTATAAGCGACATTCCCGCTCTCGATTGCCTGGATTTTTCTCCAGGCTAGCGAGCGAATTGACAAAAATTCATCATTGCGATACAAAGTGTGATTGGCGTTCTGAATTATAACCGCCCATTGAAAATTGGTCAGTTTTTTAAGAAAAGGAGCTTCTTCGCCATAAGCCTCCAAGGCCACATGCGCTTTTCTCAATATATTGCCATTTTTTTTCCTATCTAGTCTTTTTTCCATGTTTCTTCCTCCCTTGGTTTTATGTTTTTCCTCTCTTCATGCTTTCGTATAAAAAGAACAGGTATATAATAATAGGCTTAAATTCCCCTTTTTGTCAAACAAAAAACCACATCAATGTGGAATAAATAATGGGAGATTAAGCTCCTTTTTAGCAAATGCTTAGCTTTTTTTCCCCTGATTAAAGCTTTGCCTGTGTCAATGGACCGACAAATCCGGTTTCCGGAAGTCCGTTTTTCTGCTGGAAATTTTTAACAGCGTCGACAGTGATTGACCCAAAAATTCCGGTAATATACCGGGAATCAAGCAAACCTAACTGATGGAGTCTTTTTTGGATATTCCTTATGCCTTCCGAATTTCCAGAGCTGTAATAATCGCCGCCTTCTCCGCTTTCAAAAGAAACTTCATCCAAATTTATCTCCTTGTCTGCTTCTTCGGTGTCCGCATCGGGATTGGTTATATATATTTTTCTTTTGTGGTCGGATTTGTTTTCCAGAAGCTTAGGAAAACAAAATTTAGCCACCAGTTCCTTACTGGATCTTTTCTCCACTGAAGAAGCATTGTGGCTTCCGATCTCCACTTCGGCATCTTCATCAAAATGTTTGCCCTTAATGATCAGTTTCAGTCGTGACGAACAATGTTTATTGGTATCCTCATATCGATAGGCTTTCCAAGAGTCAATATGGGCTTTTTCCTCATCATCAGCAAGGCTATTATATTCGCTTACGGCAAAATAGGAAGCATGACTGACACTGAATGTGCAATTTCCGCTCGAAACAACGCAGGTTGTTTCCGGCTCCCATCCATCATCTTCTCCATCATCGCTTTTGGAAAACACATGCAAAGTTTGGCCGTTATAACTGGTACCGACCAAGAAAGAAATGACAACAGGATTGGAAAAAGATAAAGTAATATTAGGCACTCCGAAGCGGAGTTTGTTTATAATTTTATCATTGCTGTCGGAAGCCTTTTCCATATACCACTCACCGACATCAAACGTTCCGCCTCCCAATTTTGTAACCTTTGAATTTTCATCAAAAGAAACCTCAAATCCTTCTGCCAGAGCGGAGTAAAGATATCCTTCCGGAAAATCGATAAATTCAACAGCGCTGCTGCTGGATCCCCACCAATAAATGTCATAGTCATTACCACTATCAATATTCAAACCGTTGGTCCAGTTAATCGTGAGAGTATTTACGCCCTTGGTGGCTATCGCCTCGTAATCATAAGCTCCTTCGGTCATCGCCGATGTGTAGGTGTATGACCAATTTCCGTCAGCATCAATTGACGTTACATTTTTCACGTCCCCGCCTTCCACCTGCACTGTTATGGTAGTAGTCCCCACATCAGCCGCATCAATACTTCCCCGAATGGTTGGCGTTGTGTCCGGAGTTATCAGGGCGTAAGCTTGGAAATTATTTACATCGGCCTGAACTTTTTCGGAAGATACAAAAAAGCATCCGGAAAAAATAATCAAAGCAAGAGATAAAAAATATTTTTTGTTTTTCATTTTCGGATTCGTTCCCCTATGCATAAATAATATCACTATTTAATTATTTTTCCAGTCACTCCTGTGCATAAGTTCTATTCTTGCATATGAGATAAATAGATTATACTAAAAGCATAACCAAATTCACCCCGTGGAGTATTTTTTTAGAAAAATAATTTTGCTTGGCAAAATTTACTCCATGGGGTAAAAATAAAAAAATGAACATCAATTCCAAAATCGCCAAGATTCCGTTTCTTGTCCTTTATCTTATTATGGCCGTTCTCATCTCGTATAATTGGATCCGGGTCATTCTGTTCCAAAAGGACTTTGAAGCCTTCCGCACCGAACAACCCTGGGATTATCATCTGTCCAATTTTTTTGTGAGCAGTTTCGGCATCACCCACCAGCAATATTTTATTTTCGCCCTTCCAGTGATCCTTATCCTCCTCTACGCCATTCCTAAAATTATGGGAAAGTTGATGAATCTCGATACAAGTTCCAATGTTAAAGGCGACAACCACACTGCCATAATAATCATCCTGCTTGTCGCTCCGGTTGCTCTGGGGGTGCATAAGCTCCTCGGCCCAGGCTGGAAAAACCATCTTCTTCCGGGCGTTATCCTTATCATCCTCTTTTCCATCTGGTCTTGGATAGACGAAAAACGATTCAAATCCCAGGGTGGCTTGTAAAAACAAAAAAGAGGCCAATGCCTCATTAAAAAATACCTAGGTTTTGGAGGATTTTGTAGATGTCAGACATGACCCGTATCTTTTAAACTTTATTTTAACAATAATTCTATTACATAAAATGGAATAAATGAAAGTAGAATTAACCACCAGCTATATTTAACAAAAGGGGGCTTTTTCTTATCGAAATTGGATAATATATTTTCAATTTTTTTGCTGATTTTATGGTATAAATAATTTAAACTATCTTCTTTGTTTTTATTTCCGATTAATTCCACATGAATTATCCGATGTATTCTGCGAATATTTTCTGCTAAATATAAAATTTCATCGCTACTTTTTAATCGTTTGATGTTTTTTTTAAATTCATCAAATTCTATGTCATCATTATTAATCCCTAAGCTATTTAATTTCTCTTTTAATCCTTCGGACAATATTGGATTTGCAGAAATAATTTTCTTTACATGATCAAGCGCTGAATTAAATGCATCAAATCGTTCATTAAACAAAGAAAGCTGTCTGATAAATTCATCCGACGCCCAATTAAATTCACCCACTCCACGCCGGATAATTTCAGGCAGCGATTCAGATGATAATGGATAGATTATTTTAGTTGGCGAAAAAGACTCTTTTCTTTTATATGTTTCCTCTGAATATCCTTCGCCTCCAATCCATGCCCCTGCAATTTCTAAGTCCTTTTTAAATGAAAGAAAGAGTGATTTCCAGGATTCTAAATCTCGATTAACTGACCAGACATACGCAATATAAGCCAAAATCAATGCTAAATAAGTCAACAGATCGTCTGATTTTATTTCTCGCCAAAATGTTAAATCTATACAAGTAATCATAATTTATTCAGATCAAATGCTTCGTATATCCCATCTCCACTAATTCCTCATACGCCTGCCAAACATCATCCGAAAACCTAAAAATCCTTAAACCCAACTCCTTTCAATTCCTTTTTCATTTTTTTGACAAATTTGCCAAATTGCTTTCCCTTTTGTCTTTTTTCCATCTTACTTGCCTCGTGATGCTCGGCTTCTTTTTTGAGGCTTATGTAATTTTCATATTTTTCCACGTCGAGCGCGCCGGATTTGACGGCGGCAAGCACCGCGCAACCAGGCTCGTGAGTATGAGTGCAATCAATAAACTTGCACTCATTGGCCAGGACGATTATCTCGCCAAACAAACTGTCTATGCCCTCGCGCGTATCCGTCATACCCACTTCGCGCACGCCGGGATTGTCGATGACAATTCCGCCGGAGGCTAAAAAATACATCTCGCGCTTCGTGGTGATATGCCTTCCCCGATCGGAATACTCACTGATATCGCCGGTCTTGATAGAATCTTTTTCCAACAGCTTATTTATAATTGACGATTTTCCAACTCCTGAAGAACCGAGAAAACAATATGTTTTCCCTTTTTTGATATAATTTTTCAGCTTATCCAATCCCTCATCGTTCGCTGCGCTAGTCGGTATAATTTCAACATCACCCAATCTCTCTTTTATCTCCGCCAGTTTTAATTCCAATTCTTCCTGGGAAATTAAATCTATTTTATTGAGAATAACAGCTGGTTCGATGCCGCCGTCCTTGGCAATAGCCAGATATCTTTCCAGGCGGTTGAGGCTATAGTCCCGGCCGACTGACTCCACGATGAAAGCCACATCAATATTCGCGGCAATGATCTGAATATCACTCTTTTCGCCAATTTTATTTTTATCGCCAAACTTTCTTTTGATTATGGACTTTCTTGGAAAGATTGCCTGGATTACCGCCTGATCATTATCAAGTTCAGTTATGGCCACCCAATCGCCAACGGCGGGATAGTCCTCTTTGGATTTAGCATTGAATCTCATCTTCCCAGTAATCTTCGCCAGATATTCTCCATTAGTGTTTTTGATTTTGTAAGCGCCCTTCGTCTCTGAAATGACTCTGGCCACGGCAAAATTATCAAGCTCGAGTTTTGCCCGGTTTGATTCAAAAAAATTATCATAACCCAAATCTTCCATTTTCACTGTTTTTTCATCCATGTCTAGCATTATATCACAAAAACAGGGTTTTATCCCTGCCTTTGCAAAAAGTATATGCATCACAACTTATTGCGATTCCCGCCTCATCGGCGGGTAAAAGTCCAAGAGGCTCGACATAAAGTCAAACTTCGCGCACTGTACAAAATGTGCTCGAGATTATACAGCTCTCGTGGGCATTGCTGTTCTCATTGGCGAACCAATAAGTCGACCAGCAATAATTTCAACCAAAATTCAAGAATATATTCCGAGAACAAAAACCCTATAAATTACGATTGGTAATAAGATAGCTAATGCTAATAACGTCGAGATACCAGCAGCAATAAGCCAAGCATATATAGCCTTCCTAATATCAACTTTGTAATAATATTTAATCAACGCAATAGCAACAAGAAAGCCAAAATAGCCCATATACGATACAAATGAAAGAATGTATAGTGTTGCACCTTGAACTAGAGACACTTTTATGCTTGT
Organism: bacterium; assembly: GCA_029567195.1. Lineage (GTDB taxonomy): Bacteria > Patescibacteriota > Minisyncoccia > Moranbacterales > UBA2206 > JAKQLJ01. Next base: position 15,141 of record JAKQLJ010000018.1, read on the forward strand.
TAGATAGGTTGTATCAATAAATTTTAATCGCCTCGAAGCAAAGCGAAGTGAAAATGAGTATACAACAAAAAACAAAATTAATAATAAACTTTTTGGCAGCATAATTTTTTATTTTATTTCCATACATTTTATTATCCTTAATATACCACAAAATGCCACCTCTGAAAACAACAAAAACACCCTCGCAGGTGGTTTTTATTTATAATAATCTTATGCAATTTTTACCAGCCTATGACTGGAGTCTGAATATAAGA
>JAKQLJ010000021.1 GCA_029567195.1 bacterium
TATTATTGATATGGCTAAAAAAGTGGAAGGTTGTGCCCGCCACATTTCTGTGCACGCTGCCGGAGTGGTGATGGCGCCAAGACCACTGACAGATTTTACTCCGCTCCAGTTTGATACCAAAGGTGAAGAAAAAATTATCACTCAATATGATATGCATGCCGTGGAAGATGCCGGTCTTTTGAAATTTGACTTTTTGGGTATAAAAAACTTGGCCATTTTATCCAACGCGGTTTCCTTGGCTAAAAAAATTGACGGCGTGGAAGTAGATATTGAAAATATTCCTATGGATGATGCTAAAACTTTTGAACTTTTAGCCAAAGGTGAAACCACCGGACTCTTCCAGCTCAACGGTTCCGGCATGACTAAATATTTAAAAGAATTAAAGCCATCTACCATTCATGATATCAACGCCATGGTAGCACTTTATCGCCCAGGCCCTTTGGAATCAATTCCGGAATATATAAAAAGAAAACATAATTCCCGCACGATCAGATTCTTGGACCCGCGCATGAAAGAAATTTTGGATCAAAGCTTTGGGGTGATTACTTATCAAGATGACGTTATGCTCATTGCTATTAAACTTGGTGGATATTCTTGGCTTGAGGCAGATAAACTCCGAAAAGCGATGGGTAAAAAAATTCCCGCGGAAATGGAAGCCCAAAAAACAAAACTTCATGATGGTCTCATTAAAAATGGGATGAGTGAAGAAAAAGCCGCCGAGCTTTGGCAACTTATTGAACCCTTTGCGGCATATGGTTTTAACAAATGTTTGACTGGCGATATAAAAATTCCGGACAAAAGGAATGGAGGCCTATATACCATAAAGGAAATATATGAAAAAAATCTCAAGCCAATAATTCCAACTCTGAACCCGACCTCCTTATTTGTCAGTAAACCAGCAACAATGATTATGAAGAATGGTATAAAAGAGGTTTTTAAAGTCACCACCCGATCTGGTCGGACAATAACCGCAACCGCAAATCACCCGTTACTCACCTTTTCTGGTTGGAAAAAAATTGCCGACTTAAAAACCGGAGAAAGAATTGCCACCCCTAGAGACCTATCACTTCTCCTGGGCAACAAAAAAGATAAAAACCGAGCGGCGGTTCTGGGGTATTTAATATCTGAAGGAAATCTCTGTCATCCCTACGGTATTTATTTTTATTCCACTCAAGAAGATGAGATTAATGATTTTATTAAAAATTGTCAGGCTTTCAAAAATTTTAAATACACCTTAAATAGAAGTAAATCAGCCACTTCTGTTTATTGCGGACAAGAAGATCAGAAAAATGGTAACACTTTAAATTTATGGATTAAAAAACTTGGCTTAAAGGACAAAAAAGCAACAGAAAAAAATATCCCCGCTTGTGTTTACAGCTGGGACAAAGAAACACTATCTATTTTTATGGGTAAAATC
>JAKQLJ010000009.1 GCA_029567195.1 bacterium
ATAAAATTGTCAAGTCTGCCCGCAAGCCTAAAAATGGCTGCTGCTAGCACTACGGCATCTATATTCGCGCCTTTTTAATTATCGACTGCAGGATTTTTTTCTCGCTTGTAAAAAAGTGTTTTAGCGCAAAAAAAAGCGCGCCTGGCGCTTTTTTGTTAGGATGATTTATTCTGTTTTTTTCTAAAGTTGAACTTTTATTTCCATTTCCCGGGAATCCCTTATAATTGTAAGTTTAATTTCTTCCCCCTTTTTATACTTGTAAAGCAAATCAGGAAAGCTTTTATCTTCGCTGATTTTTTCTCCGTTGACTTGGGTTATTATGTCATTAATTTTAAGATCTGATTTTGAAGCTGGAGAACCGGAGATAATTGCCAGGCCCTGCTGTCCAGAAGAGGAATAAACTAGAGCGCCTTCGCTTTGGGGCAAATTATTAGTCAGCGAGTAAGTTTTTGTCAGAGGGATATAATAAACTCCCAGCTGATAATTATTGTCCAGTTCTTTTTTTATAGCGCGGTCCATAACCAATTTTATCTTGTTTGAAGGAATTCCAAAATAATCAAGCTGGCTTTCTTTTTCAACTGAACCTAAAACTCCAATCACTTGGCCGGAATAATCAACAAGAGGCCCTCCGACATAATCTTTTCCTAAATCGACGTTAAATTCAAAAATTCCTTCCAATTTATCGGACATTGAAAGCGCTTTCCCCGATAAATTATATGTAGGGTTGAAGCTGGAAATTTGTCCGGAGGCGTATCGGTTTCGATATCCTCCCTGATTATTTCCTATGCCGACAATTTTTTCTCCTGATTTTACATCGTCAGAATTTCCAAAAGAAATTGCCGGGAGATTGCTGGCATTTATTTTCAAAAACACCAGATTGCTCCATAAATCAACGCTGGATATTTCGGCATCATACACGTTTCCGTCGGCGGCGATTATCTTATATCTGGAATTTTCCGAATTTATGGCTCCAAGACAGGTCATAATCAAGCCATCGCTGGTTATAATTACGCCGGCTCCATTTTTGGAAAGAGCCGCAGCGCCAACATTGGCGCTTTTGGAATTTTTAGTTTCAGAATTGGGATAGGAAATGATATTTACTACTGATGAGGAAACTTGATTGGCAATTTTATCCAAAGAAGACTCTTCCTTGACATAAACCTGCTCTGTTTTGTTGATTACAGTAACATTTTCCGCCGACTTTTTTAAAAATTCGTATTTCGAAAAAAGTTTGGTGGCAATAAGGTGGGGAAACAAATAACGGTCGGCAACAATGCCGCTTATGCCGGAAACAAAAATTATAAGTATTATAAAAAGTATTTTCTTGAACATTTTACTAGAATTTAGATTTAGAATAAAAATATAGCCTAGTGAATATTGAGAAAAAGTTACTCAAAATTCAAAATTCGCAATTCAAAATTCTATTTATATGACCGGTATCCATTTGGCGCT
>JAKQLJ010000012.1 GCA_029567195.1 bacterium
TTTGGTTCTTTGACATTACTATATAGCTTTTTGAAGAGATAGTCAAATTATTAGTTGAGAGAAAAAATAATTATTCTTTTCTTTTCTTTTTTTGGAAAAAGTAAAGAAAAGAATCAAAAGAAAAGAAAAAACAGGAGGAAAAGATGGAAGAAAAACTATTACAACTTGTTGAATCTGTTGAAGAGTATTCGCAGGATCAGCCTTGTAAGGTTATAGGCTTTGAGTTTGGAAAAGGCGGAGAAGTTGTATTCGCTCTCCATTATTCAGGAAGGATTCCAGTCAAGGAATTATTCGCCTTGACCGGAAAACTTGGTTTAGAACCGCATTATTTAAGAGAAAAAAATAATATCTCTTATTTGCATGTAAAACTTAAAGAGATTTAAGAAAATCCTTGATTTGTATCTCAATTTTCTTAGCGTATGTAACTACCCTTTTTTCAGGCGGTTCCGGGGCGATATATCCGGGCGATTTGTCTCCCTTTAACGTCTCCCCCATTATCTCAGCCGAGACAAATTGCGAGGCAATTTCAAGACTTTTCATTTTAAGTTCTTCGTTGGTCATAAATAATCCTCCGTTTAATATAAATTTTTTTTGGTTAAAATATTGTATCAAAAATGGAGGGTTATTTCAAATTTAAAGTTGAGAGAAAAAATAATTATTCTTTTCTTTTCTTTTTTTGGAAAAAGCAAAGAAAAGAATCAAAAGAAAAGAAAAAACAGGAGGAAAGAAAAGTATGAGCGATTTAAAATTATTTGATTTTAACGATCATCTTGTGAGGATGAGAGTCGATGAGAACGGTAATCCGTGGTGGATTGCTAAAGATGTTTGCGATGTGTTGGGAATACAGAATGTTTCTCAAGCATTACAAAATTTGGACAGTGATGAGATTGGTATATGTAAAACATATACTAATAAAGGAGAGCGTGAAAATTCTATTGTTTCAGAATCCGGGCTTTATACTTTGATAATCAGATCCAACAAGCCGGAGGCAAAAGCGTTCCGAAAGTGGGTAACAAAAGAGGTGCTTCCTACCATCAGGAAGACGGGAGGATACAAGATAACAAAAGACGACCTTCCGCCAAAATATCCGCTTCCAAGAAAAAACGCTAACAAAAGCCGCGCAATGCAACTCTATCTCGACGGGTTCTCAGTCGAAGAGATAGCGCAAAAGATGGGGGTAACAGACTCCACCGTATACCGATGGAAAAGAGAGGACGGCGAAAACGAGATGACCGATTGGGACTCGATAGCAGAGATAATCGATATGCCTCTTCCGGTACTTGCAAAGGTTTACGCCTACTCAATTAAGAAATG
>JAKQLJ010000040.1 GCA_029567195.1 bacterium
AGATTGCGGTGTTGACACCTGCTACGCCGGAAATGTCCACAACTTCCTCTGGGGCGGCTCACTCTATGAACCGGAAACCGACCTCTACTGGATGAGAAACAGATACTACCACAAAGACATGCACCGCTTCATCAATCAGGATCCCATCGGAATCTGGGGAGATGCGAATAATCTTGGCAACGGATTCGCTTATGTCGCAGGAATGGTGATTGAAGCAAGTGATCCTACTGGGTTGGGTCCTGTTGGGGATTGGTTTAAAGCTCTTTTTAATGCAATTGTAAATTGGTTTAAAACTGGGGTATGGAGCTTTAACTACAATTCAAGTGAATCCGCTCCAAGTCCCGAATCCGAGGCAGAAAAAGCAGAACAGGAACGGCAGGCTGCGGAAAAACAAAAAGCCGCCGAGGCATTAAATCAAGATAAAACTGATGCAGATAAAGCCGCTGAAGAAGATGGAAAGCCCGAAGAAACAGATTCTCAAAAGACAGAGGAAAAAATAAAAGAATTGCTTAAAAAAGGTATAGCTGCTTTATTAATCAATGCTTTGTCTCCTTGGGGGCCAAAAGCAGATGGTGAAGACGGGAAAGGTCCAGAAGGAGAAAAAGGGTGGACTTTTATGGTTTCGATTGATTTATTTAAATTGTTTTCGAAATATCCTTCAGATCCTTATGTAGACCAGACAGATGTGGAAAAAATGATTTTCTATAGGATGCTAGTTATGAAGTTGCTGAAAAAAGGAGAAGAAATGCCGGAAAGAATTATTATTGATGATCGCAGTGACACCGGCAGACACGGAGTACGGTTTTTTGATAATCCCTATTTTAGACAGAAAGATCCGTTAACTGAAATTCTTTATCTTGAACGCGATGACGCAGGAAAAATTTATTTCAATCGTTTCGGAAAAAACGGAATTTATGGAGGAAGCGAGAGGAAGAACGGGTATGAAACTGTCACTGAAAAAGGGTTTAACAGGGGAGATATAGATCCATACTTCTATTGATTGGGAGGGTCATTGTGAAAACTATAATTATAATTCTGATCATATTTTTCATGGGGGTGATTTATTCTGAAGAAAACACAAAAACTCCTGCTTTTAAAAATAGTGAAGAAAACCCCATAAAAGAAAGTGAAAAAAAAGGGGAAAAAAAGAAGGTCAGCACGGCTGAAAAAGTGTTTTTCTGTGCAAAAGGATATAAAGGTCCGGCATTTCTTGGCTGGTGTAAAGATGGTAATTACTATGGACCGGTTCATATGGGAAGTATTGGTGTGGCAGTTGCAGATGGGTTTTACGGATTGGTTCAGATCAGTGGTTTCTTATCGTTGTCAGATAATTTTTATGGATTGGTTCAAATAGGTGGTTTTGGTGTGGGATCTAAAAAAATATTTTATGGTTTTGGACAGATAGGTGGTGCCGTTGCTACTTCAGAAATTTTTAACGGAGTTTTTCAATTTGGCGGACTTTTTTCAGTTGCATATAAAAAATTCAACGGACTTGTCCAGATTGGCGGACTGATTACAGGTGCAGATAAATTTCATGGATTTATTTCTTTAAGTAGCATTATGTCAGGAATATCAAATTTTGAAGGTGGCTTTCAAATAAGCCTTTTTTCTATGTCAGGATTTAATTTTTTAGGACCTTTTTTGTCCACAGAGAAACAAGAAAAGTTTTTAAAAGATAAAAAAATTCACGGTTTTTACGGTGGATTTCAAATTGGTGTGCTTGTGAGCGGAGCATCGACATTTAAAGGTGTTTCTCAGATTGGAGCTTACAATGTTTCATTACAGCATTACGGTGGTCAGATAGGCATAGTGAACAGATCGAAAGTTGTCCGGGGTGTTCAGATCGGAGTTGTAAATTATACCGAAAAGCTTTATGGACTACAGCTTGGACTCGTTAACATTGCACAGAACGGATTTCTGCCGTATACAACCATTTTGAACATCGGGTGGTAGGCTACTTTATAAAAAATAACCCCCAAGGAGACCCATCATGAAGTATTTTTGGATCTTGATTGCAGCTTTTATGTTTGTTCCAGTTTTTGCAGAAACAGCCTGATTATTTTCTTGACTAATTCGTCCACGCAATTTATCGTGCATTAGCTTTCTGATTTTTCTAATTCGGGGATATTTATGAGCAAGAATGAGCCGGTGCACAACAATTTGTTTGGCAAAACCT
>JAKQLJ010000029.1 GCA_029567195.1 bacterium
CGATAATCGATAAAATTGAAAATTTGCATTTGGTAGCCCTTACTAATTTCGGTCCGGACTTGGATATTCACACAGCTTTTCCGGAGCGCAGCGTTTCGGCTACTTTGCCCATGGCACTGGGAAATTTAAAGCAGCTTTATATAGCCGAAACTGAAAAATACGCCCACATCACTTATTTTTTAAATGGCGGGTATGCCGATCCGGTTGGCGGAGAAAAAAGAATTGCAATTCCGTCTCCGTATGTAAAATCCTATGCGGCTATTCCGGAAATGTCCGCTAAACCTATAACTGAACGCGTAATGGCGGGCATAAAAAAAAATAAGTATGATTTTTATGCTATAAATTTTGCTAATGCGGATATGGTTGGACATTCTGGCGATCTGGGGGCGGCTGTTTCGGCTGTTGAAACGCTGGATAAGCAGATAAAAATACTTGCCCGAGAAGTTCTAAAGCGCGGGGGGAATATGATTATTACCGCAGATCATGGCAATGCCGAAATAATGTATGATGAAAAAGAAAAACAGCCAAATACTTTTCATACTAAAAATCCTGTTCCATTTTTGCTTGTCGGCGATAAATTTAGGGGAATAAAACTCAAAAACGAGGGAGTTTTAGGCAATATCGCGCCTACTATTTTAGAAATTCTCCAGATTGAAAAACCGGGAGCAATGAAGCAAAAATCCCTCGTATAAAAATAGTAAGAGCCCCGAACCATAATAGCTAAATAAGGATTAATACATTATAATTTAAACAGAGTAAGCGCAAAAATATATGAAATATGAAATTATCTGCCTTGGTTCGGCCTGCAAGGATGTTTTTTTTCCAACGGCGGAAGGGAAGGTGATTGATGCGCCGGAAGATCTTTTGGCGCAGAAAAAAATCGAGTTTGAACTGGGAGCCAAATATAAAATCGAAACGCGCTACGAAGCACTTGGCGGCTGCGCTGCTAATGTCGCTTGCGGACTTTCAAAATTAGGGATAAAAACCGCCTGCTATTCGCACATAGGAGATGACGGGATTGCCCAGTGGATAAAAAATGAGCTTCAGAAAAATGGAGTAGATACGAATCTAATGACTTATGAAAAAAACTGCCCGAGCGATATGTCAGCGATTGTTATAGATAAAAGCAGCGCCGATCGGGTGATCTTTTCCAACCAGAAAGCCAATAGTTTTTTAGAGATAAAACCGGAGGAAATCAGCGAAACCCAGTGGTATTTTATTGGTGATTTGCACGGCGACTGGGAAAAAGACATTGATGTGATATTGGGCGCTTCTGAAAAAAACAATATAAAAGTCGCTTGGAATCCAAGAGGGGTCAATATTCATGAAAATGTCAAAAAAATAATCGAATGCATTCCAAAAACTGAAATTTTATTTTTGAATAAAGACGAGTCGATAGAAATTGTAAGTGGGCTGGAAAAAAAATTCAGCGCCGAAGAAATGAATCAGGAAGAATTTTTGGCCAAAAAAATCTGCGAATTGGGCGCAAAAACAATCGTAATAACGGACGGTGTTCGCGGCGCTTGGGCGTATGAAGGCAAAGAACTCTTGTTTATTCCGGGG
>JAKQLJ010000051.1 GCA_029567195.1 bacterium
GATTTATTGATGTTCATTGATGCCATGATCGTCCTTTCCCTTTGCACCGACATCGTCATTGCCAAGCTGAAAAGTATTCCGGTGCTCAAAAATTTTGTCATAAAAATTTTGCCAGAAAAGGCAGTTATGTTTTTGCAGCAAATATACAATTACAGCAATAACACAACCATAATAAAAAAATCCGTCCTGTGGGGAATGATTTTTTCCATAGTCGGCGTAGCTTTTCTTAACTACCTTCTTTTTTGGGGGCTGGGCATCGAAGTTAGTTTCTTGAATTATATGTCTGTCATTTTTCTTATTAGCATTGTTTCCGCTTTGCCGATTACTGTCAATAACATCGGTCTCAAGGAATGGGCTTACATCACTTTTTTTGGCATCTTTGGGGTCAGTTCCGGAGCGGTGGTGGCCATTTCTGTCATCAGTCGGTTTCTCCAGATGGCTGTCAGCTTCACTGCTTTGCCGGCGTATCTTAAAAGTAAAAAATAAACCCCCACACCAATTATGTTTATTTTATACTTTATTTTATTCTTTTTCTTAATAGAACCAATATAACAATCATTATCCTTTTTACTTTTTAGGACATAAGCATAAAACATAATTGGTGTGGGGGTAAACTACTCTTCGCTTTTTATTATTTTCACGTAATTTTTCGGCCGGCCGTCTATATGAAGCGACCAAGCCGGTTTCTTTTCTGCGCTATAATAACTGGCGCTGCTTTTTTGGGCCAATTCCGGATTTTTCCAGACAAATTGGTAACGCATTGATCCACGGCTGGAGAAAATGAAATAATCCGGTTTTGTTTTTTCAAGATCAATTTTATAGCCACTGAGGCATTTGCCCCTTATGAATTGGCAGATGCCGTTGCGATCAGCCCAGACAACCAAATTTTGAGCGTCCGGGAGGCTGTTTAGATACTGGGCGGCTTCGTATTGGCCGTATCCCCAGGAATCGGTGATAGCGTAATTTTTTCCTAAAAGACTATTGGTGTAATTGAAATAGAAAGGCTTGATGCTCCAAAGCGAATAAATGCCGGCAAGAATTATAATGCCAGAAGCCAAAAGCAGC
>JAKQLJ010000006.1 GCA_029567195.1 bacterium
CTTCTCCCAAGCTTGTTCCCGCTCGTTCCATTTAAAAACGTTCAGGTAATTTACCATTTCGTTTTCATCATAAACATTGGTTACCTTCGTCGTTGAACCGATACGGTTAGCATACGTCGTTTTTACTTCTTTCAATCTTGGTTTTTCTACCCACTCCATTTTTATCTTTCCCATTCCCGGCGCTTCAAATTCCACCAGCCATTTTTCTCCGGGTATTTCCTCCCCCAAAGGCCCATGTTCTTCATTATCAATTTGGAACTGTTTTCTGATTTTTTCTAAGGTTATCAGCCATTTTTCACGGGTCATAGTCTTTGGTGATTAGCGAGTAGTCTTATTCCTATTATAGCAGTCAGAACAGAAATCGCAAGGATACGCAAGAATCCAAAACGCAAAAATAAAATGACAGTTAAAACTGAAAAGTTATTTTTTTAAATAATCCATGAGTTAGGTAAGCAAAGAAACAATAGGTATTTTCTCTCCCCTTAGTTGAGGGGAGAAGACAGGCTGGGTGTTGGTAAAATTTTACCTTAATTTTTTATTTTTGGTCTTGAAAAAATACACCCGCAATAATGCTGGCGATAAAAATTATGTTCTTTGGCAATTTGGCAGGCCGCCTGGAAACCGCCCGATTTTTTCCAGTCGCGATCCAAAAATTTTAAGCCATACTCCTCGGCGATTTTTTGTCCGAGCTCGCTGATCTTTTCCGCTTTTTTGTGCGGACTGATCGATAAGCTGGAACCAAAGTATTCATAACCGAGTTTTTTTGCTTGCTTGGCTGTTGCCCTGAGCCGCATTTCATAGCAGATATCACAGCGCGCCCCGCGCTCCGGCTCATTTTCTAATCCCTTGATTTGCGCTAGCCATTTTTCTATCTCGTATTCACCCTCAATGATTTTTACTTCCGGCCGTTCTGATAAATATTTTTTCAATTCTGTCAGGCGCGCGATATATTCATCTTTTGGCTGGATGTTGGGATTGTAATAAAAAACAGTCACTACAAAACCCTGCTTGCCCAATTCTTCAATCGGCCAGCAGGCACAGGGTGAGCAGCAAGTGTGGAATAAAATTTTTGGCATATTTTTTAAAGTTTATCCTGACCCCGCGCTGAGTTCCGCGGGGGAAGGATCCCGCCTAAATT
>JAKQLJ010000049.1 GCA_029567195.1 bacterium
TAACGGTGTTTATAAGATTAGGAATCAAATCATAACGTCTTTTTAACTGCACATCGATGTCACTCCATGCTTCCTCTACCCGGTTTTTGAGCTTGATAAGGCCGTTATAGACAGCAATGACCCACAAAATGAGCACTACTACTATAATTAATAGTATCCACGCCATTTTTTTGTTTTCCGCCTATTCCCCTATTAGGCCGGATTAATTTATTACTTATTAATACGCTTTAATTTTAACATTTTGGTCACATAAGGCAAATATCTGATATTTATGCTACAATGTTAATGTAAAATTTATTTAAATAATAAAAATATGATTAATATATCTTCTTTTTACATATTTTTAATTCCGATATTTGTTGGCGTTGTCGTGCAAGCCACTAAATTTGTTGTTTATTCTTTTAAACACGGTTGGAATATCCGTTATGCCATGACCCACGGCCATATGCCTTCGGCCCATACCGGATTTATTACCGCCCTGGTGACTTCTGTCGGCTATTATGAAGGTGTTGATTCCGGCGCCTTTGCCGTAGCCGTAGCCGTAGCTATTATCGTTGTTGATGATGCCGCCCGACTTCGCGCTTATATGGGAGACCAGGGAAGATATCTGAATATGCTTATAAGGCAACTAAATATAAATGAAGATCAATTTCCTCGCCTCAAGGAAAGGATGGGCCACCGGATTAGCGAAGTGATCATTGGCGGAATTTATGGATTTCTCTTAACTATGGCTTTAATCAAATTACTGGCTTAATTTTTATTAAATAAGCCGGTACTGAAAATCCTCGTTTTTTACGAGGATTTTATTTTTTTATAAGTCCAACTTTTACTAATTACGCTTTGCTAATTACAATTCTTTAATTCTTCCAGTATCACCTTTTTATCATTCCAGGGAATCATTTTTGTTCCCACCATCATTGTTTCCTCCGCTCCTTTTCCGGTAACAGCAATAAAATCGCCAGCACTGGCCAATGCGAGAGCTTTTTTTATGGCTTCTCTTCTGTCTAAAATGCGCCAAAAATTTTCGCCTTCTTTTTTGTTTTTTATGCCGGCCGCCACTTCGTTAATAATTTGCATCGGATCTTCATTATACGGATCTTCATTGGTGACAATTATGAAATCGGCGTATTTATCGACAATTTCTCCCATCATCGGCCTTTTTCCTCGGTCTCGATCGCCGCAAGAGCCGAACACGGAAATAATTCTTCCATCATTTTTTATCTGACTGATCAATCCGTAAAATTTCTCCAACGAATCCGGCGTTAACGCATAATCAATAATGATATTAAGATTTTTATCATTTGGCACGCTTTCCATTCTGCCCGGAATGATTTTTATCTTTTCCAGGGATTTTGCCATATTTTCAAGGCTTATTTTTTCCGAAATTCCCACGGAAATAGCCGCCAGAGCATTCTCAATATTGAATTCTCCCGGGATATTAAGATGGAATTTTTCACCTTTTATTTCAAATTCCGATCCGCTTGTTGCCGTTTCTAAATTTTCCGCTTGAACTATTTTTATTCCTCCGCAATCAAATTTTGAGCAATCCATTTCTTTTTTGGTGTAGCCGTATTTTTCTTTTATTTTATATAGAAGATAATCTCTTGGCTTCTCCATCTCCAAATTTACCACCGCCACCTTTGATTTTTCAAACAACCGGTATTTGGCCAGTCTGTATTCATCCATTGTTTCATGATAATCCAAATGTTCTCTGGTCACATTGGTAATCACCGCTGTTTTATAATCCACACCCCAAACTCTATACTGATCCAGAGAATGAGATGAAGTTTCCAGCACCAGATATTGGCATTTTTCTTCCACTGCTTTTTTAATGAATTTTTGAAGAGAAAAACTGCTGGTTGTCGTAAATTTTGTCTTATTAACCCACTCTTTTTCACCTAATTTAAAATTGATAGTGGAAGCCATCGCCACTTTTTTGCCCGCTTCTTCCAGAATTTTACTAATCATCTGGCAAGTGGTAGTTTTGCCGTTAGTTCCCGTTACGCCAATGACCGTTATTTTTTTGGAAGGAAAGCCATAAAAAACATTGGCCAAGACAGCTTGGAATAAGTGGTAGTAATTTTTGATTTTTTTCGGCACAAATAATTTTATCTTTTGCATAAATTCCAATGGTAAACTGAAAATGGAAGATATTTTATTTCACAAAACTTTTTACTCTTTGCAAAGCCCTGTATATCCTATATTTTCCTGAATTTATTATAATATCGTAACTTCCCGGAAAATTTTTAGGCCTGGTGTTTGGCGAAAATCCCAACTTAAATCTGGTAATTCCCTTCCATGTGTTTTGTGCTATGTGTTCCGAGCTATGTGATTTTATTCCTCCCAAATCATATTTCTCGCAACCCAATTTTTTAGCATCCTTGATTTGCTGCCATTGAAGGAGATATGGCGCCATAACGTTTCTGTATTCATCATCTGAAGCGCCATGAAGATAGATGCAGGTTTTATCATAAAATATTACAATATTGGCCGCAATAACTTTCCCTTCATATTCGGCGGCATAAATTTTAAGCATTTCGCCGGGAATAATCTCTATCATTTTTCGATAGTAACTTTCCGGATGCACTGTTATTTTATTACGTTTCGCCATTACTCTCGTCAGCCGCAAAAAATCATCTATATATTTATTGTTCATTGTTCCTTGTTCGCTGACCACCAAAACCCCCTTCTTTTCTGCCAGCCTTATGTTATACCGCGTCTTCGGTTTCATTCCAGCTAAAATTTCTTCTTCTGGTTTTGTGATATCAATAATAAAAAGCTCTTTCGGCTGCATATCATGCGGCGCTTTAGAAATTTCATATTTTGTATTCTTTTTTATCTCTTCCAGCATTTCTTTCGTTTCCGGATCAATTCGAATCCAGCCAGCCGAATTTTCCTTCGCTAAATCAATCAAACTCTCATACTGTTCATTGTTCATTGATCCTTGTTTATTGATTATTGGTCCTCGTGGGATATAAAAATATTTACCCACTATTGGAAGCTTATGTTCAATGACATTGGCCCAAAATTCAATTTCCCCTTCTCCCTTATAAGGAGAAGGTGCCCGAAGGGCGGATGAGGTAGAAAAAACATTATACGTCTTTCTCCCCACGCTTTCCTGAAACTTTCGCCATTCTTCGGATTGCAAAAAATCCCTTTCTAAGAATTTGGGACTTGAGGCTTTTTTTTGAAAATTATTTTTATTTATATCAGACATTACTTATAAACTGAAATATTATTTATTATTTATCATCCCGGAATAATAATCATTCTAAGAAAATTTTATTTTTTTGTTCGTCATCTTGAGGATGGCTTATTTCCATATTCGTCATCCAGAGGACTCCGACGTTACGTCGGAGGACGAAGGATCTATTTTGTTATTCAGCAGACTTACAAACTATTATATAAATCCAGCCATTCGGGATTTTCTTTTTCGATTAAATCTATTTTCTTTTTTCTAGACCAGCCCTTTAGTTCTTTTTCTCTTTTTATGGCAGTTGGCATATCTTCAATCAATTCATAATAAACCAGTTTATCTATATTATATTTTTTAGTAAAGCCTTCTATCAATTTTTCCTTGTGTTCCCAGACTCTTCTTCTAATATTGCTAGTCACGCCAATATATAAAGTCTTGGAATAATTTGTCATAATATAAATGCAAGGTTGCTTCATTGTTTTTGAGCTGAAAATAGCTCTCGGTAGATTCTTCGCATCGACTTTGGTCGATGCTCTGAATGACGATCTGAATGACGAGAGGTAAGATTATTATTTTTTACTTCTTTCCCAAATTCTTGAGAGCCATTTTTATTCTCGCCCCTAAATCTTTAATATCAGCCGGAACCGATTTTAGAGCGTCTCTTGCTTCCGTCACCGAATAGCCCATGGTCATCAACGCCTCCACCGCATCAGAATCAGAGATCACTTCCTCTTTTTCTCCGCTTGTCATATCCGCCACTTTGTTTCTCAGCTCCAAAATGACCCTTTCGGCCGTTTTTTTGCCAATACCGGAAACACGCGTCAAAATTGACGGATCTTCGTTCAAAATGGCCGTTCTTATGGTTTTCGGAGCGGCAATGGACAAAATCCCCATGCCTGCCTTCGGGCCGATGCCGGAAATGGAAATTAGAAGCTCAAACATATCAAGTTCTTCCGGTGATAAAAAACCATACAGCGCCAGAGTGTCTTCTCGGACATAAGTGTGAATAAAAAACTCAACCGGTTCTTTACTGCTGCTCAGTCCTGCCACTTTGCCAAAAGTATAAACGCTTAAATATACCTTGTATCCGATGTTGTTAACGTCCAATACGGCATAGTTATCCCTTAAATATTCAATTTTGCCTCTTAGTTTAGCGATCATATTGATAATTCTATTCTAGCATTTTACTTTTTTTATTAAAAGCGTCAGCGACTTGCCAAAAAACGCAAGGCATGATAAAAGTAATAAGTATTAAATCACACTAACCAACGCGAATTTAACACTAATAATCACAAATAAATTTGAGAAAAATTAGTGTCAATTAGCGATTTATTCCCATGCCAATCAAAAAATCCGCTAAGAAGTACATGCGCGTAACCGGACGCAAAACGGAAAAAAATCGAAAAATCCGAGGATCTTTTCGAAGCGCTATAAAAATGACCAAGGAAGCTGTGGCCAAGGGGGACGCAAAAGCCGCCCAGGAATCTTTGAAAAAAACCATGAAAGCGCTCGACAAAGCCGCCCAAAAGAAAGTCATCCATAAGAATACGGCAGCCAGGACAAAATCAAGATTGAACAAAACAGTGAAAGCTTTGGTAAAAAAATAATTTTGTACCGAAAAACAAAAAAGCGCCCCGTTTTTCAGGAGCGCTTTTATATTTGCAAAATTTGTTTATATTTCTGCGATAAATTTATCCAGCGCTAATTTTATATCTATCTTTCCGGTTTTTATCTCGGTGTCCAAATCTCCCAGTTTTTTATAAATATTTGTCAAATCAACTAAGCTAAAATTTCTGAGTTGCCCGAAACTTTTTTTGATAACAAAAGG
Source organism: bacterium (assembly GCA_029567195.1). Lineage (GTDB taxonomy): Bacteria > Patescibacteriota > Minisyncoccia > Moranbacterales > UBA2206 > JAKQLJ01. The sequence continues at coordinate 5,025 of JAKQLJ010000049.1, forward strand.
ATGAAGCTTGGTGATTTTTCCTATTTCATATTCATTCATATTTCTTTCCTTTAAATCGGCAACTTTTAACAAATTCCTGAACTGATAAAGAAACATTGAAAAAATATAAAAGGGATCTTCGCCCTGTTCCATATGCCGATAAAGAAGACTAAGCGCTTCTTTTTTATTTTTGTTACCCAACGCATCAATGGTAAGAAAAATATTACTGCTGATATTAGCTTTTACCAGCATCTCCACGTCTTTTTCTCCTATCATCCGTCCGCTGGAAAAATTGACTAATTTTTCCAATTCCCCGTCGAGAACATAAATATCATTGCCGGCAAAAGCCAGAAGAAGAGAAAGTGCGCCTTTGGAAATGCTCCCGTTTTTATTTTTCTCTTTTATTCTTTTAACAATCCATTGTTCAAGTTTCAGCCCGTTAAGTTTTTCAAATTCCTGTTTTTTGCTGTTTTCTGCTAGAAATTTAAACAGAACATTGCTTTTTTTGGGCGCATTTTCTTCCCTAAAAACCAGCACCAGATCTGAATTAGCGATCACGCTTTCTTTATTTCTTTTTAAAAATTCAAGCAATTCTTTTTGATTTTCAGCTGCGCCGTTGGAAATGATATTTTCCACTATCACCAATCTTTTCGGCGCTAGCAAATTGGGCGTTCCTAAAACATTTATAATTTTTGACGCCTGTGTTTTTTCTTCACAGTCAAAAGAAGACAAGCCCGAACCGGACTTGTCACTAGCTAAATATTTTTGTTTTATTTCTTTCAGTTTTTGGCGAGAACGAAAAGTGTCCTCGCCGTATAAAAATATAACCATCGGTCACATTTACGCTAAGTGTTATGTGCTATGTGTTACGTGTTATGTGATACGTGCTATGTGATATGATTTATGCCGCCGGCGTCCATCTGAGAGTTTGTCCCGGTTCTAAGACTTCCACCCAGATTTGTCCGGGAACAAATTTCACTTCTTGCCCGTTTTCATCAAGCATCATCAGTTTAGATTCTATTCTTGATTTATCCTTTTTCCAGGTACCCTTCATTTCCTTGCCATTCATATAATAGTAAGCTTCCCCGGAATCGGAAGTGTCATACCACGGATCTCCCAGTTGGACATTATTATATTGCCCTTCAATTTGTTCAGAGACCGCCATCAGAACCACCACATTTTTAGGAGCATGCCTCTTGCCATTATTCCTATCGGTGTCCGCCACATTGCCCCAAGTTCGAAGGTAAGTATTAGACTCTTTGTCATAATCGTATTCCGCTGCAAAAGGACCAGGAAAAGCTACCCGAAGATGACCGCCATTTCCCCTCTCTCCCGTTGCTGGCTCAGCCTGGTGGGGATAACCAGAAAATTTTCCTTCCATTCTATACCCAAAAGCCTTCGCTCCTTCGATGATTTTGGAAAATTTAGCATAGCCACTGTCAACTCCCCGAGACATTCCCTCTTTTCGGTAACAATAATTGACGGCTGATTTTCCGGCATCACCATTACAATTCATATTATCAATAATGCCGCTGTTTAATCTGTCTTTAAATTCAGGAATATCCGATCTTCCCCAGTGGACAAAAATGGCATCCATTCCTTTAGCCAGATGAACAAAATCGTGACGAGCGCTTCTCATTGATCCGACATCATCCGGATCGCCGCAGACATAAACACCCATAAGCCTGGTAATGGTGGCGGTAATTACCGGCATTTCAATAACCATATCAGCATCGGAAAAACCGGCCGCTGGTCTTGCCGGAACATCAGCCGGCTGCATAACCGCAATTGGACGCCTGTTCCAATTGGAACAAGCAAGACCGGAAATAGGACTGACATCTCCAGTGTTAGCCGGCTCGGAACTTTCTTTGGCCGGATCTTTGTTAACATTTATCTGTTTGCCTGTTTTCGTTTCGGATCGGGAAAAATAATATATTCCCCCTCCCGCGATTATTGCCACAAGAAAAGCAATAAAAATTTTTTTTGAAACACTCATGAGTTAGAAATTATTAATTATAAACTTTATTAAAAATTATTTTTGACATTTTTCACAATAAAAAACACTTCTTCCTCCTAATTTTATTCGCTTCACTATTGTAGCACATTTTGGACATTTTTGTCTCTCCCTTCTATACACTTTTAAAGCTTTTTGAAAACTCCCCGGCGCGCCGGAAGTGTCACGATAATCGCTATCCGATGTTCCTCGAAGTTTTATGGCCTTTTTTAGCACCCTAAAAACCGATCTATATATTTTTTTCTTTTCCCCTTCACCCAGATCGCCAACTGTTTTTACGGGATCAATTCCGGCGTCATACAAAATTTCACTGCGATAGATATTGCCTATTCCGGCCATAAGATTTTGATCCATAAGGACAATCCCGATCGGCGCTTTTTTTCTTTTTCCCAAAATATCATCAAATTTCTTAAAAGTAAACTTCTTATCAAAAACATCCGTTCCGACAATTTTTATATCCTTATAATTTTTTATATTATTGGTTTCCAAAAGAACAATTTTGGCAAATTTGCGCATATCAGAAAATTCCAGAGTTTTATTTTTTCCCAACGTCCAAATGTGATGGATATATTGATTTACTTTGTCGGAAAAATATTTTTGAGATTTGAGATTTGAGATTTGAGATTTTACCAACAAGTGTCCTGTCATTTTGAGATGAATATAAATCGTTTTTCCGCCCGAGAGATCAATAAACATATTTTTTCCAATCCGATGAGCACCTAAAATTTTTCTTCCTGTTATTTCACTCTTAAACTTTTTTATAGTTGTATTTTTAACAGCGCTTGGCGTATCAGACCAAAAATCGGTGATGACGTCACCTTTTATTTTTTTGTTCAAATCATCAGTAATAGTTTGGACTTCTGGCAATTCCGGCATATATTAGCTTGCTAGTTAATTAGCTTTTTAGCTAATTAGTGCGCATACTACAAATAATTTTATTCAACATTTTCATAATTTCCAGTAACAACGAATCGACAGTCGAAAAGTCAAGATGTCCTGTCTTCTTCAATCTTTTTGCTATTTCTATTTGAGTTTCAAGCTCAGCACCAGAAGCATAGGCAATACGCAAGAATTGCAAAAAATCCTTTCTTCTTCCTCGATACCTGCCTTCAGCGATATTGGAAGGAATAGAAATGGCCGATCTCCGAATCTGGGACGTTAATCCAAAAACCTCTTCTCGCGGAAACTCATCAGTTAAATTGTATATTTCTGTAACTAAATCCATCGACTTCTGCCAGACAACCAACTCCTTGTAAGAATGTAACATTTATATTAAAGCTAACCAATTAAAAAGCTAGTAAGCTAGTTAACTAACTAACTAGATTTCACCCCAATTGTCCCCGATTTTTACGTCTACCAGCAACGGAACACGAAGATTATAAGCCGATTCCATAATATCTTTTACTTTTTTTGCCACCGCTCCAGCCACTTTTTCTTTGGTCTCTAAGATGATCTCGTCATGAATTTGAAGGATCATCCGGACATCCGGATTATTCTCGTATTCTTCATATATCTTTAGCATGGCTATTTTTACAATATCCGCGGAAAGTCCCTGAATCGGCATATTGATAGCCATCCGTTCCGCGGCGTTGGCCACCATAAAATTAGGAGAATTTATTTCCGGCAATATTCGTCGCCGGCCAATTTCCGTCTCGACGTATTGATTTTTTTTGGCAAATTCCTTCGTCTTTCTTATATAATCAGCCACCCCCGGAAAACGATTGAAATATTCGTCGATAAATTTTTTGGCCTCATCTCTGTTAATATTCGCCGCTTGGGAAAATCCAAAAACACTCATTCCGTATATCACTCCGAAATTAAGAGCTTTGGCTGAACGTCTCATTTTTTCCGTAACTTGGGAAAGTGAAACTTTATAAACTTCCGCCGCTGTTGCCCGATGAATGTCTACGCCTCCGTGAAATAATTCAATCATTTTTTTATCTTCGCTCATATGCGCCACAACGCGAAGGTCTATCTGCGAATAATCTGCTGCCACCAATTTCCAACCCTCTTCCGCTTCAAAGGCTGTGCGCAAAAGTTGTCCGATATCAGTTCTTATCGGGATATTCTGCAAGTTAGGTTCCGACGATGATAGTCGGCCAGTAGCTGTTACAGCCTGATTGAACGAAGTATGAATACGGGAATGCTCATCAACCAAAAGAGGCAAGGCATCAAGATAAGTGGATTTGAGTTTAAAAATTTCCCGATATTCTTCAATTTTTTCTACAATTTTATGTTTATCCTTTATTTTTTGCAGTTCCGCTGAAGCCGTTGAATATCCGGTTTTTCCTTTTTTTATATCTGCGTTTGAAATCCCCAAATCAACAAACAATATGTCAGCCAGTTGCCGGGAAGAATTGATGTTAAAATCTTTTCCGGCCAATTCGTAAATGGCTTTTTCTAAATTTTTAATTCTTTTATTTATTTTTTCTGCTATGCCTCTAAAAATAACCGTATTTAGTTTTATGCCCCACGTTTCCATGCCTGCTAAAACCTTAATCAGTGGCATCTCCAGATTTTCAAAAACTTTCTTCAAGTTACCTTCAGTTTTTTGGTTTTTGGCGATTGCTTCAATTTTTTCGCGATAAATTTTTTCCAAAGCCAGAAAATATTCAGCCATCTGGCACACTTTTTGAGCTGCTTCTTGAGCGGATTCTATTTCCAATCCCAATTGCCCCTTCTTTTTTTCTTCAATTATTTCTTCGCCCAATTCCTCTAAGACCAAATTGGATAATTCTATTTTTGACCCCGGATTCAAAACATAAGCGGCCAATAGCACATCAGCACCCAGACCCCTGAGATTTATGCCATGATTTTTTAGAGTTTCTAAATCGCCTTTGAGATCATAGCCGATTTTTTTGATTTTGCTGTCTTCTAAAATTTCCCTTAAAAAAGGCATATTTTCCCGGGAAATAGGGACGTAGTATGACTTTCCCGAAACGACAGAAAAAGCTATCCCTTGCGCTTCCTTTTTAAGGATATTTTCTCCGATTGTTTTTATCCTAATGGCTATTTCTTTTTTTTCCGCTATCTCTTTGGCAATTTTTTCCAGTTTTTTTCCTTCTACTATTTCACATGTTGATTTTTTAATAGCCTTATCATTTCTAAATTCATTTTTCTCCCGCGGATTTGAATCGGTTCCGGGCAGTCTTTTTATCAGACTGAAAAATTCTAAATTTCTTAAAAGTTCGATTAATTTTTCTCGATCAAAATCATGAGTTTTTGCTGCATCAAAATCCAACTTGACTGGAACATCAAGCTTAATGGTCGCCAGTTGCTTGCTTTGTATCGCCTGCATTTTGTCCCGCTCCAGTTTCTCCTTTGTCGCTCCTTTTATTTCACCAAGATTTTTATATATGCTTTCCAAAGAGCCGTATTTTTTCAAAAGTTCGCAAGCCGTTTTTTCACCAATACCCTTCACGCCCAAAATATTATCAGACGGATCGCCACGAAGCCCTTTAAAATCAATTAATTGTTCCGGCTTTAATCCATAACGCTCAAAAACCGAATCTTCATCATAGAGAACTGAGTCGGTCAAACCGCGCCGCATGGTATAAACAAAAGTCTGGTCGCTAACAAGCTGTAAAGTATCCAGATCTCCAGTCACAATTATATTTTCAATTCCGTCCGGAGGCGGATTTTTTTCCGCCTGTTTTACCACCGTGCCGATAACGTCATCCGCTTCAAAGCCTTCTTTTTCCAAAATGGGAATATTAAAAGCGCGCACTATTTCTTTTACGCGCGGAATTTGCAAATATAATTCATCAGGAGCCTTAGTCCTTGTCGCCTTGTAATCTTTATATTCGATATGCCTAAAAGTCGGGCCGGCCAAATCAAAAGTGGCGATGATATAATCCGGCCGAAATTTGGAAATGACATTCAGAAGAGTGGTAGTAAAACCGTAAACCGCATTGACTAATTCGCCTTTTTTGGTCGTTAGCGGCGGCATGGCATGAAAAGATCGGTGGATTATGGCATTGCCGTCGATAAGAACCAGTTTTTTAGCTTTTTTTCCCATACCACCAGTATACTAAGCGGAAAAATTTATGGCAATAAAGATGTCTTTTTTAATAACCGCGAAAAAATCTTATTCCCCAGAAAAACAAAATGCAGAGAAAAAGACCGAGAAGAGAAAAACAAAAAATGCGCCAAGCCACGGAAATTCTACTTTCTTCTCCTCCCGCAGTCGCATAAAGAATGGCGAATATAAAAAATCCGAAAATAGAAAGTACGCCAATCCCTCCAAAAATCAGTTCAAGAAAACCAAAGAATAAGTGCGAGGTAACGGAAGGTGAGAGAATTTCTTTTTTCTTCGGCATGTCTCTAAATTGAGCAAAAGCCACCTGAAAATTAAGAAAAAATAAATAAAGCAGAATTAGCGTTTTCTTCATATTCGTTTCTTTTAACTGCATTAAACTAAAGCAGGCGTTTTACGGCCCGCTTTAAAAATTTAAAAAAATATTACTTTTCCAAAAGGGAAATGTCCTTAATGATTATTTCTTCCGTTGGCCGGTCATTGGCGCCGGTTTTGACATTTTCTATTTTTTCCACCACTTCAATGCCGGAGATTACTTCTCCAAAATCAGTGTGCTTTCCATCGAGCCAGGGAGTAGCCTCGGCCGTTACGATAAAAAATTGGGAACCATTGGTGTTTGGTCCGGAATTAGCCATAGCCAATGACCCTTTTATCAGTTTATGCGCGTTTATTTCATCTTTAAAAGCATATCCCGGTCCGCCAGTGCCATCATTTTTAGGATCTGCGTCTTTAGAAAGAGGATCGCCGCCTTGAATCATAAAACCTTTGATCACTCGATGAAATTTAGTGCCGTCGTAAAAATTATTTTTAGCCAGTTTCAAAAAATTGTTAACCGTTACAGGCGCTTCGGTTCCATAAAACTTAACTTTTATATCCCCCAAATTGGTTTTGATTAATGCCACGCTAAATTTTTTGGCTAAATCACTGTCACCACTTTCTTCTTCCAGAGCATTGGTTAATTTTTCATTTTCCTTATTGACTGCATCTTGAATGTTGTCCTGGGCTTTTTTATTAACATCAACCATGCCAGGAATGTAGCCGCCCGGATCGGACACGGGATTGGGAATTTGATTTTCCATTTTTGTTGCTTCCTGCTTATCGCCACATCCGCAAAAGATAGTAGCGATCAGAAGAAATGAAATTATTATCGTTATTTTTCTCATAATAATTTATTTAATGATTATTTTAAAAATTTAAAATTTTTAAATCTTATTTTTCTTTTGTTTTTATCCAACCACTCAAATTCAACTTCAAGCGCGCTTTGGGGAATTATCTCAGAAATTTTTTCTGCCCATTCGATAATAATAATATTGTTTTTATTTTTTACAATCTCCTCCCAGCCTAAATCAATAATATTTTGGGCGTTAACCCGATAAGCATCAATATGGTAAATTTCGCGAAACGGCTTTTTTCTTCCAATTTTATATTGTTTCATTATCAAAAAAGTCGGGCTGACAAAAGGACCTTCGGCTCCCAGACCCCTCAAAAACCCCTGAGCAAAGGTTGTTTTTCCCGCTCCCAAATCGCCAGAAAGACAAACAACCTCCCCGCCTTTCATTTTTTTGGCCATTTTTTCCCCCAATTTCTGGGTTTCTGATGATTTTTCAGTTATCAGTTCTTTTTGCATATGCATCTATATTAATATAGAAACCCGCAAATCCACAAATTAACCAAAAATATAGTCTCCTTTTTAGCTTTTAGACTTGAAAATTTGACACACTCTTTTTTTCTTGCTACTTTAATTAACCAATTCTTTTTAATTTTTTATTTTCAACCTTTAGCTTTGAAATATGGCTCTTGAACCCCAGGAACAATTCAAGAAATTTTTAGATAATTCCAAGGAAATTCTTGTCCTTATCCCAGAAAATCCCAGCAGCGACGCTGTTGGCAGCGCCTGGGCTCTTTACTTTTTCCTGGAAAAAAGAGGGCATTTTCCCACCATCGCTTTTTCCAACAACCTCTCTCCAAGGTTTGGCTTTTTGACCAAACCAGACCGAATGATTGCAGAAATTTCTGGCGCCCGAGATTTTGTTCTTTCCTTCGACATAGCCAGAAACAAAATAAAAGAAATACGTCACGAAGAAAAGGACGGGAGATTCAATATTTATCTTACTCCGGAAAAAGGTTCCATAGATCCACGAGATTTTTCTTTTATTCTGGCTAAATTTAAATATGACCTTATTATAGTTTTAGATTCCCCTGATCTTGAAAGCTTGGGAAAACTTTATAACTCCAATACGGATCTCTTTTTCGAAGTGCCGGTGATAAATATCGATCACAGGAGCAATAATGATAATTTCGGACAGATTAATCTGGTAGATGTCACTGCTTCTTCTTGCTCGGAAATCGTGGAAAGAAACCTGAAAAATATTGATGAAAATCTGATCGATAAAAATATCGCCACCTGCCTTTTGGCCGGCATTATCGGCGCCACCGAAAGCTTTCAGAAAAAAAACACCACTCCGCGCGCGCTCTCTATTTCTGCCGCCCTTATGGACAAAGGCGCCGACCAGCAGGAAATTGTTCGCTGGCTCTACAAAACCCATTCCTTAAGCCTTTTGAAACTCTGGGGAAGATCTATGGCCAAACTTAACTGGAATACCGATCTCAAATTGGCCTGGACAAAATTAACCGTTGAGGATTTTGTGCAAAGCCGAGCAAAAATAACCGACATCGGATTAATCTTAGAAAAACTTCAGGAAAATTATTCGGAAGGCAAAATATTTATGACTACCTACAATGACACGCCTATGTCTTCTATGGTGGTTATACGAGCTGTCGACCGAGAAATTTTGAATAATATTTATATTAATTTCGGCGGAGAAATAAAAAAAGACGTATTGGAGATAAAAACAGAAGAGAAAGATTTGGAAAAAGTAGGCAAAAGTATGGAAGAAAAACTGAAATCAGTTCTTGCTGTTTAACAAAACAATTCATATTTACCACGTCAAAGGCTGTGAAGCCTTTTTTTATTTCCTTCTTTTTGTGTTAAAATATCATTGACCGACGGAAAAATTTATTTGATATGAATTATCAAAAACAAAATTAATCCGGATAAAAATAAAGGCAACTATAAATTTTAGTTTGAGCAATAGACATGATAAAGATAACCAAAAAACAACCCATACAAAAAGACACGGAAAAAGAGCTAGAGACCAGAAAAATAATTTCCAAGTTCCGCCATCAGGAGGAAGAGGAACAGGCTTCTGCCCTGGCATCTTCTCTGGGTTTTTCTTATATGGACACCAATCTTGTCCCGATAAGCGAGGACAGCATGAGACTTCTGACCGAAGAAGAGGCCAGAAAAAACAATTTGGTGGTTATCCAAAAAATTTCCAAAAATGTTAGCGTTATTTCCACCGATCCCACCAAAAAAGAAACGGCCGAATTCATAAAACTTCTTTCTCAGGAAAAAGGCTGGCAGATAAAGCCCTTCGTTGTTTCCCGATCTAATATGCTTCTGGTTCTGGAACGATATAAAAAAATTGTTTTTTCGGAAATTCTTGACCAGATGAGTCTTCATTTGAGCGGTGAGGAACTCAAAAAATTTGAAGAGGAAATGAAAGACCTCCTGACCCTGAAAGCCAGAATAAACGAACTGCCAGTAACTCAGGTATTAAGCATCATTATGGCCGGAGCGACAAAACTGGGCGCTTCTGACGTCCATCTTGAACCCCAGGAAAAAGAATTTCGCTTGCGTTATCGAATCGACGGAGTGTTACAGGACGTGGCTTTTCTGCCTCTTAATGTTTATAAAAACATCATCACCCGCATAAAAATAATGAGTGGGATGAAAATAAACCTAAGAGACATCGCTCAAGACGGAACTTTTCAGGTAACTTTGGGCGAGAAAAGGATTGACACCCGCGTTTCCGTTATTCCGGGAAATTTCGGCGAATCAGCCGTTATTCGTATTCTTGATCCGGAATCAATTCGGGTAACTTTGGATAAATTGGGAATGACCGGTCTAGCTTATGAAATGATCCAGAAACAAACCGATGCTCCAAACGGCATGATTCTCAACACCGGACCAACCGGATCCGGAAAAACCACCACCCTTTATGCCATAATCAATAAACTCAACAGTCCGGACAAAAAAATCATTACCATTGAAGACCCGATCGAATATGAAGTAACTGGAATTTCCCAGACCCAGGTGGAAAAATCAAGGGGCTACACTTTCGATACCGGCCTTCGGGCAATCGTCCGCCAGGATCCAGACATCATTCTGGTCGGAGAAATCCGAGATGACGAAACAGCCGATATTGCCGTTAATTCCGCTCTTACCGGACACTTGGTGCTTTCCTCGCTTCACACCAACAATGCCATCGGTGCCATTCCCCGCCTTATTGAACTTGGAGTAAAACCCTCCCTTATTTCCCCTTCCGTAAATGCCACTATCGGGCAAAGATTGGTGCGCCGCCTTTGCGACTGCAAAGAATCTTATGTTCCTGCCAAAGAATCCATCGAATCACTCAAAAAAATTCTCTCCATTATTTCTCCTAAAGCCAAAGTGGAAATTCCAAAAAATATTGAAAAACTTTACCGCGCCAAAGGCTGCCCGAAATGCAACGGTTTGGGATATAAGGGACGAATAGGAATTTTTGAAGTTTTTGTTATTAACGAAGAAATTGAAAAATTAATCCTGAACTTGGCCGGAGAAACAGAATTAACTGTGGCGGCTTTGGAAGCAGGAATGATAACCATGCTTCAGGACGGCATATTAAAAGCTCTCTCTGGAATCACGTCCATTGATGAAGTGCGCCGAGTCACCGGACAAGGAGAATTTTTGGAAGCTATTTATGAAAAATTAATGGCTCAGACTTTGGGCCGATCGGTGGTAGTAAACAATGATCACTATCAAAAAGCTAAAGCCACTATCAAAAATTTCAAAAAATTCCAGGAAACTATTGCCAAATCAAAAAGCACCAATATCAATGAAATATTATTCGCCGCAGCGGCCATTCTTGGCACCGGAGACATTCATATCGAACCGGGAGAAAAGGATGTCAAAATAAGATTTAGAATTGATGGCATTCTTCAAGACGTGGTTTCTGTTCCGCTCAATGAATACCCGAATTTATTGGGAAAAATAAAACTTCTCTCGGGAGTAAAGACAGAAGTGCGACAAGGAGTGATAGACAGCCGTTTTTCTATCAAATTCGACGAAGACATAAAAGATGTCAAAGAAAGATCGGTTGATGTCCGTGTTTCCATAATCTTAGGCGGTTATGGGGAAACAGTAGTAATGCGGCTTCTTTTCAAATCAACGCTGGAATACGATCTGACAAAACTGGGCATCAGAGAAACAAATTTAAAAAAGATTATGCATGAAATTTCTAAACCTAACGGCATAATCCTCAACACCGGACCGACCGGCAGCGGAAAAACCACTACCCTTTATTCCGTTCTTCAACACTTAAACAAACCAGAAGTAAAAATTATTACCGTGGAAGATCCTATTGAATATCAGATGGAAGGAATCTTGCAAACTCCGGTCAATGAAAAAGAAGGTTATACTTTTGCTAATGCCCTCCGCCAGCTCCTTCGTCAAAATCCAGACATTATGATGATTGGAGAAATTCGAGATAATGAAACTGCTCAAGTGGCTGTTCAAGCCGCCCTTACCGGACACCTGGTGCTTTCTACCATTCACACCAACAACGCTGCCGGTGCCGTTTCCCGTATGGTCAATATGGGCGTGGCTCCGCAGGATGTAGCCACCTCTGTCAATGCTTTTATCGCCCAAAGGCTGGTCAGAAGACTGTGCGACTGCAAGAAAAAAATTAAAATCAGTCCGGAAGAAGACAAAAAAATAAGCGCAGCCATAAAAACCATTTCTCCCAAGGCTGGCGTTACTATTCCCAAAACCGATTATATTTACAAACCAAATGGATGTGAGAAATGCAACGGCCTTGGTTACAAGGGTCAAATGACAGTAAGTGAAATTTTTGAAATTTCCCGTGATATTCAGGAAATGATTACTAGCGGCGCTATCACTAACGACCTTCAAGACAAGGCGGTAGAAAACGGAATGCTCACTATGTCTCAGGACGGAGTTATCAGAGTCCTGGAAGGCGACACCACGCTTGATGAAGTGGAACGCGTGACGGATTTATAAAAAAGTCTAAATTATAAGTTTGAAATTTAAACTTTAGCCTTTAACCTTAAGAGAATAATATGGAAACCAAGAACAAATATTATTTACCTATTAAATTATCTCCGGATGTTACCGTGACTTATGAATCTTCTCCCGCTCATAAACAAGAATGGCTCCGGGATGCTGTGGATTTTTTAACCCCGATCGGGACAGAAGTTCTCTCAGCGCTCGACGGAGTTGTTTCATTTGTAAAAGACGATTCGGATATCGGAGGAGATACTGAGGATTTTGATCAATATGGAAATTTTATCGAAATCAGACACGCCAATGATGAATTTTCCATCTATGAACATCTGCAAAAAGGCGGATCGCTTGTGAAAGTTGGAGATAGCGTCAAGGCTGGACAAATCATCGGCTATTCGGGAAAGACCGGATGGATAGGCGGCCTCGGCCCGCATATTCATTTCGACGTACATAAATATTGGGGAGAGGGATTGAATGATTATAACAGCCTGAAAATAAATTGGACCACTCCGCCGCCAAACAAGGAAAATTTATATTTGTAAAACGTTTACTTCAAATAAAAAAATAGGACGAACAAATGTCCGTCCCGAGGCGAGAGTATTTCCGCATCCCGCCTATTGTTTACTGCTCACTGATTATTGATCATTGTCTTTGCACTAATATGCAGGCAAGATCCGGAACTAGGAGCCCCGGGAAAGAAACAACATCGAGGAACGATCGAGCCTAGACCCAATACGCCCATATCTTGAAAAAAGTTTCCATAATTGAGGACAAAAGATAGAAGCCCCCAATTTGCCTGCAACTTACTGCTAGCCATTGCGTATATCCTATAATTTTCGGAATTTACGCTATGACAGGATATCTTAGCATAACTTCCAATTTTTGTCAAACAGTGATAAAATTAAGCATGAAGGGAAGAAAAGAACTAGCCCAAGAATGATAATCTTAACAAAAGACCCCATGATAACGGAAAGCAGCCAAAATATAAAAAACGACTCGACAGTAAAAGGAAACCTTCGTGATGAAGAGGATTTTGTTTTGGATAATACTCTTCGCCCTCAAAATTTCCTGGAATATATCGGTCAGGAAAAAGTGAAGAAAAATCTTGATATTCAGATTCAGGCAGCCAAAAAAAGAAAGGAACCGATTGAACACGTTCTTCTTTATGGTCCGGCAGGTTTGGGAAAAACCACTCTAGCCAATATTATTGCCCGCGAAATGAATGTCAACATAAAAACCACTTCCGGTCCGGCTATTGAAAAAGTGGGTGATTTCGGTTCGATTCTCACTAACCTCTCCGACGGAGACATTCTTTTTATCGATGAAATTCACCGACTGAACAAAACTATCGAAGAAATACTTTATCCCGCCATGGAAGATTTCAAGCTCGATATTATCATCGGAAAAGGCCCTAGCGCCCGGACTATTCAACTGGATCTCCCCAAATTTACCTTGATTGGCGCCACAACAAAACTTGGCTCTCTGTCCAATCCTCTCCGAAACCGTTTTGGAGCGGTGCATCGTTTGGAATTTTACACCAACAAAGAAATTGAAAAAATTATCAAGAGATCAACCAGAATTTTAGACGTAACAGCAGATCAAACCGGCATCGAAAAAATTGCCAGTTGCGCCCGCCAGACTCCCCGAGTAGCCAACAGACTTTTGAAACGCGTCCGGGATTATAGCGAGATTAAAGACCATAAAATAATAGATGGCATTGTCGCCAGAGAAGCTTTGGATATGATTGATGTTGATCATATGGGACTGGAACCGGCCGATAAACAAATTTTGAAAACTATAATTGAAAAATTCGGCGGAGGCCCCGTGGGATTAAACACCATTGCTGCCGCTATTTCCGAGGAAGTAAAAACCATAGAGGACGTATACGAACCTTATCTTATTCAAATTGGTTTTTTAGCCAGAACGCCAAGAGGAAGAATGGCCACTGAAAATGCTTACAACCATTTGGGAATAACTCCGCCAAATAGCGGACAGAACAATAAATTATTATAAAAACAAAATGCTATTTTTAATCTTAGCTCTATACGCCATACTAGTCATCCTTTTCATTATCACTGCTTTTTTCATCGTCTATCATTTGTCTAAATACTCCCTCAATTCTTCTCTTAATAAAATAATGCTTCCGATTTTTATTATTCTTTCCGCTCTCCTTCTTCTTTCCAATGTTCTTCTTTTTTTCTCCATCAACTGGAACAGCCTCCTAAGAAATCTGCCTGTTTCTTTTTAAATATTAAAATAATGAGATGCCTGATTTTACACATTATCACTTTTTAGGCCAAAAACCCAACGAAAAAATTCTTTTGGTTGTTCACCGCCATTGGTTTAACATTCTGAGCCAATTTTTTGTGGTGTTTTTGATGCTGTTTCTTTTTATCGGCACTTATCTTTACCTTCCTCTTGTTTTTTCTTCGCTTTCCAACCCGATAAACGCCGACTTGTTTTATTTTTTAGAAAATCTTTTCTTTATGTTTGTCTGGATTATTTTTTTTCTTATCTGGGTGGACTATTATTTTGATGTTTGGATCGTTACCGATCAACGAATCGTCAATATAGAACAAAAGGGTCTTTTTTCCAGGGTAGTGAGTGAACTGGAGCTGGAGAACATTCAGGATATTACCACTGATGTCCACGGAGTTATCCCCACCTTCCTGAATTACGGTAATCTTTTCGTTCAAACGGCCGCTGAAAAAGAAAGATTCATCTTCCGCAATATTCCCGATCCTTACGGAGTAAAGGATTTAGTAATGAATTTGCAAAAAACTCGTGAGCACAAAGAGGAAGAACAATTTGGCGAGCTTATCAGAAAAAAAGTCCATCATAATGAAATAGGATAGGCAAAAAAACTAAAAAATAAAGGAGGTGAAAAATAAAAACAAAGGAGAATTTTATTTTTTATGCGCGCTAGTGGTTATAGCTAGCGTTTTTATTTTCTTTAAAATCTCCCGGGCGGAAACAAATTTAAAGTTTTCCAAAATCCAATATGGCGGAGGAGAAGGAAGGCCAGATGAAGATTTTATTACCATTATTAACCGCTTTAGTGAACCGATAAATCTTAAGGGCTACCGCCTGGTAAAAAGATCCGCCAAAGCTACGCATGACACTACTATAAAATCATGGACTGCTGATACTTTGGTTTCCCCTGATAGTTTTTACACCTGGGCCAATAGTAAAAATGGTTTTGCCGAAAGCATCAAGGCCGACGTTTCCACCACTCAGACCATAACCGAAGGTAACGGCATTGCCCTGAGACTGGGCAAAGAAGACGAAGGAACTATAATCGATAGCGTCAATTGGAAAGAAGGAGGAGTAGAAGAAAAAATTCCAGAATCCGATAAATCTGCGGGAATCAATATAAAAACGGACAAGGAAATTTATCCTAACATTTATGCCAATTTCAAAGTCGAATATTCCGGCGCCACTTCGGCCACAAAATATACTTGGAATTTTGGCGATGGTCACAAAAGCTATAAACAAAAAACCCGCCATAAATATAACAACGAGGGAAAATACCAAGCGAGCGTTACAATCAGGGGCGACAAAAGCGCTATCAAAAATTTCGAGCTGGAAGTCAAAGATTTTAACGCGCCTAAAGTAAAAATAACCGCCATTGTCCCCAATCCCAAAGGCAAGGATTCCGGCGAATACATTTTAATCCAGAATAAATCCAAGAAGAAGATAAATCTTCTGAACTGGAGCATCGCCACCGGCTGGAAAAATTTATACAACCATCCGATCAAAAAAGATTTTGTGATAAAAAAAGGAGAGACAAAAAAACTTACTAAAAAAATTTCCCTCTTTACCCTAAACAACACTAAAACCAAACTGGAACTTCGCACTCCTTCGGGAGAAGCGGTTCAAAAAATTAAATATAACCGGAAGAAAGATAAAATTGAAGAAGACGAAATTTTTGAAATATCCGGAAAAAAATGGGAGTGGAATAAACCGCCAACGGATACAAAGAAAGAGCCGGAAAATAAAAAAATTAATAATGCCGCGGAAAATCCTATCTCCTCTTCAGAAAAACTTAAAGCTGAAACAGAAAATAATTCAGAGGAAAATAAAAAAAATATGATCATTACTCCTCAATCGGAAATAGATGCCGCTATCGGAAAATTCACAAAAAATTCAAGATGGGAAGGTAAAAAATCGGCCCAACTGCAACTAATCGCCTACGGAACAAATATAAGCATGCCAACTAATTTGCCCAACAACCAGGGAATGGTTCTGGGAATCTATGCCGAAAAAAAATTTGAAAAAGAAAAACATTGGACCAAAAAACTATCTGGTGACTGGTGGAAAAAAATCAATTTTGGATTGAATTGGTGTTTGAATAAAATATAAAAAATAGAAAAATTCCAGAAACTGAAATCAAGGATTAATATAATTTTAAAAAAATTTATTTTTATGTGACACAATTTATAATTATTGTTCCTTATCATTGCAGTTATTTCCCTTGAAAATCACCATATAAAATGTTAGTCTTTAAGTGATGAATTTATTTAAAGCATTAAAACTGATAAAGCTAACTTTTAGCTCAACAAGCAAAACGATTTAACAGTTTTGACCTTCAAGACCCATATGTCTGGACACTCACATTTTGCCGGAATAAAACACCGCAAAGGAATAAATGACGCCAAAAGAGCGCACATTTTTACCAAACTTTCCAAGCCCATTACTATTGCCGCTCAAGAAGGCGGAGGAAATCCTGATACCAATTTCAAACTAAGAATGGCCATAGATAAAGCGCGCCAGTTTAATATGCCGAAAGATAATATCGATCGGGCGATAAAGCGGGGAACCGGAGAAATGAAAGGAGATCAGATTGTGGAGATAATTTACGAAGCCAAGGGGCCGGGTAATGTCTTGATGCTTATAAAATGCACTACCGATAACCGAAACCGGACTGTTTCTGAATTAAAAACAGTTTTCAATAAAATAGGCGGAAAGATGGGAGAAGCCGGCAGTTCCATGTGGAATTTTGATCAGGTGGGCAGCATCATAACCGAAATTGACAATGATATAGAAGAAATGGAGCTTTTAGCTATTGATGCCGGAGCTAAAGATACAAAAATAGAAGAAGAAAAATTAGTTATTTTTACCGATCCCAAAGATCTTCAAAAAGTAAGAAATAACTTGAATCAAAAGGGCATAAAAATTATGGAAGCTGGCTTGGTTTTTATCCCCAAAAACACCGTAGAAATAGACAAAGAAACCCGCCTTGATTATGAAAGATTGCTTGAAGCGCTTGATGATCAGGATGACGTGGATGATATATATGATAATCTATAACAAAAAGCAGTGAACAATGAGCAAAGAGCAATAAAGACAGAGAGGATTATTGTTTTTTGTTGATCATTGATCATTGATTATTAATCATTGATGCGAGTTTTAGGCATTGATCCAGGCACCGCTACTACCGGTTGGGCAATTACAGAAATTAAAAACGGCTGTCTATGCCCTGTTGCTTATGGCCATATCAGCACCCAAAAAGGCAAAAGCGAAGAAGAGAGGCTTCTAGAAATATCGCGTGATTTGGAAAAAATAATTGATCGCTACAGGCCGACCGAGGCGGCAGTGGAAAAAATATTCTTTTTTAAAAATCAAAAAACTGTAATTGCTGTCGCCCAAGCCAGAGGCGCTGTTCTATTGACATTACACCGAAAAAAAGTTAGAATATTCAGTTATACTCCTCTTCAAATCAAGCAGGCGTTAACCAGTTACGGCCGAGCTGAAAAAAAACAGGTCCAGCTGATGACAAAAAGTATCCTGAAACTCAGTGCCCTTCCTAAACCAGATGACACAGCCGACGCTATCGCTGTTTCCGTTTGTCATTTAAACAGCAGAAAATTATTAGACCTAATAAAATAACTTATATTTATGATTTATGTAAACGAAATTGGCACTTATGCCAGCTCCATCGTTAGTTTTTTTATTTTCGAAGGTGTGCCTTATGAAACCGTGAAACTTATATTGATGTTACCCATTATCGCCACCCTGATTGCCTTTTTCCGTCAAGTGGTAGGCATCAAGGCTTTCGGTATTTATACGCCGCTAATTATAACCTTTGCTTTTCTCGCCACCAATGGGCTCAAATACGGCATAGCCATCTTTATATCGGTCATTTTTATGGGCATGCTAATGCGTTTTGTTTTAAAACCCTTTCGCCTACTTTATCTTCCCCGGGTGGCCATCATGCTTACAGTTGTCTCCATTTTGATCTTGGGCGTTTTAACTTTCGGCGGCAACATGAGAAGAACGGGATTGGCTTCCGTTTCCATTTTCCCCATTCTTATAATGATTACTTTAGTGGAAAAATTTATTACGGTTCAAATTGAAAAAGGCAATAAAGCGGCCTTGGTTTTGGCGATGGAAACTTTGTTTATCTCCATATTGGGATTTTTTATTGCCAGCTCTCCTTTTTTGATCCGGCTGGTCATCACTCACCCTTGGGTTATTCTTCTAACCATCCCCGTGAATATAATTTTGGGCAAATGGACCGGGCTTAGAATAAGCGAGTATTGGAGATTTAAAGAAATTATAAAAAAGATGTAAGCGCAAAATATTAGACAAAAAACCTTCCAAATTTTTTGTTGGGTATTCTATGCTACTGATCGTGCGATGTTTATGTTTAGTTATATAAAAAAAAGCAGGAAAATTCTCGGCATGAACTCAAGAAATCTTGAGTATATTCGGGCTTACAATTTAAAAGAAAACCGCGTTTTGGCTGATGACAAGCTTTTGAGCAAACGCGTCCTTAAAAAAAATGGTATAACGGTGCCAGACCTGATCGCTAAAATAAAAAACCATGATGAATTGGAAAAATTTGACTGGCAATCGCTTCCTGCCAGCTTTGCCCTAAAACCTAATCGCGGCTTCGGCGGAGAAGGCATAATTGTAGTTTACGGGAAAAAGAAAGAAAGGGATGATGCATGGATCAAGGCGGACGGAAGTTTGATTACTATTGAAGATTTAAAAACCCACATTAGAAATATTCTGGATGGTTCTTTCTCCTTGGCCGGAACACCGGACATCGCTTTTTTTGAAGAAAGATTAAGACTCCTAAAACTTTTTAAGCCTTATGCATATAAGGGAATCCCGGACATTCGAGTTATCGTTTTTAATAAGGTTCCTGTCATGGCCATGATGAGAATTCCTACTCGAGAATCCCAAGGCAAAGCCAATCTTCAACAGGGGGCTATTGGCGTAGGGATAGATCTGGCCTCCGGCATCACCACCACTGCCGTTCTGGGGAAGGGCAAACTCATTGACTATGTTCCCGGCACTCGAATGCTTCTTTCCGGAATAAGAATTCCTTTTTGGAATGATATTTTAGATCTCTCCGTTCGCGCCCAAATTATTTCCGGTCTTGGATATCTGGGCACTGATATCGCCATAGACAAGGAAAATGGCCCGGTCATTGTAGAGCTTAACGCCCGTCCCGGCCTCTCTATCCAAATTGCCAATCTGGCCGGACTCAAAGAAAGACTGGAAAGAGTGGAGAATATAAAAATTAAGACTCCCAAAAGAGGAATCTCTTTGGGCATGAATCTTTTCGGTGGCGAAGTGGAAGAAGAAGTAGAGGAAATTTCCGGCAGAAAAGTAATTGGAACGGTAGAAAAAGTGAGGCTAATAGGAAAAGAAGAGAAAGAAATCGAAGTGGAAGCCAAAATTGACACCGGCGCCGGGCTTACCTCCATTGACACAACGTTAGCCAGAGAACTGGGTTTTGGCAAAACCATAGACGAATTTCAAAAACAAGAATTTCCCGCGGATATATCTACAGAAGAAGCCAGAATGCTAGATAGCAAAGAAAAACAAAGATTATTAAAAGAAATTCCTGATATTGTTGATACGGCCATTATTCGCTCTTCTCACGGAACATCTTATAGACCTATGGTCAAAATTGCTTTTATTATGAATGACGTAAAAATAACAGCCAAAGCTTCTATTATTGACCGCTCAAACCTCAAATTTCCCATTATCATAGGTAAAAAAAATTTGGGAAAATTTTTAATAGACGTAAACAAAATAATAAATTTATCAAAATGAAGAAAAAAACAATAGTGGTAATTTACTATGGCGATGATTGGACAAATAAAATTCCCCTTCAAAAAGCCCTTCCAACAAAAACATCTTTCGAAGATTGGCATGAGCGTGGATTAAAAAGCAATTGCCATCTTTTTCGAGCCAGTATAAAATGGTACGACGATAAAAAAAATGTATTCGAAAAAGCTTGGGCATACAGAAACAAAAAATGGATAAAAGTCAGCGGTCCGATAAAGCCGGATATGATTTTTGATAAAATTGCCGGAAAAAGAAATTATGAATTATTGGACAAAAAACTAAAGATCTGTGAAAAAATTAAGGTGTTTAATTATCCTCTTTTTCGAACAATACTAGACAACAAATTATCCCAATATGTCTTCTTACAAGAATTTATGCCCAAATCCTACTTGGCAACCAATGAAAAAGAGCTAAAAGCCGTAACAGCCAAAATTTCAACAACCAAGATTGTAATTAAGCCCCTGTTCGGGTCAGGAGGTTTTGGCATCATAATTGATGAAAAAACAAAAGCCCTCCGCCATAAATTCCAGTTCCCCGTGCTTGTCCAAGAATTTATCAACAGCCGGCGTGGTATTCCCGGTTTTTCCAGACAGAAAGAATTAGCCGATTTGCGTATGGTATATATGAATCATAAGCTTATCTACGCTCTTTCCAGAATAGCCAAAGAAGGATCTCTTTTTACAAATTTTCATCAAGGAGCTACGGCAATATTGGTTCCCAAAAAATTTATCCCCCGAAAAGCAATGAAGACAGCGAGCAATATCGTTAAAAAACTTTCCGTTTTTCCGGAAGCTAATTATTCCCTTGATTTTATTTTTACCGAAAAAGAAAAACCCCTCCTGATCGAGATGAACACCACTCCCGGTTTTGATCTTCTTAATATTGTGGGAAACGAAAAAATAAAAGAAAGGAATTTTCAAGAGCTTCTGGACATAATAAATTAAACCAATGCTAAAGAATAGAAAATTAAGAATAGCCATGGTGGCTCCCCCTTTTGGCGATAACGGCGGCCCGGAAATTGTTACTCAAAATTTAACAGATGCTCTTCTACGTCTTGGGGCTGATGTCACACTTTTCGCTCCGGCCGATTGGAAAACAAAAGCTCAACATGTGCCGACATTGGAACAAAGCCTTTGGAATATGAAAAACTTTGCCCTCCAGGACAAAGTTTCAAGAAGAAATTTGATAATATCGAGTCAAACAAAAGTCCTGAGTTACCAGGATAAGTTTGACATAATACATCTTCATTCCCAAAAATATGCTTATACGATTGCAGCCAGTGCAAAAATTCCTTGTGTACTCTCCTTTCACAACAAAATAAATGAGGACCTTTTTTGCCAGCTCAAAAAAACTTCAATTTTCACCGTTTCTCTATCAAATTCCCAAAAAGGACTGCTAAAAACTTCGGCTATGATTTATAGCGGCATCCCCCTAAACAATATCGTTCCCTCTTTTGATTCAGGAAAGTATCTTATTGCTATTGGAAGGCTGGCTGAACAAAAAGGAATAGATACGGCTATTCAAATAGCCAGAAAAGCCGCAAAGAAGCTTCTTATTTTTGGAAGAATTGGAAATTCTCAAGAACGTCAACATTATTTTAATAAAAAAATCAATCCCTTTATTGATGGAAAAAATGTCATTTATAAAGGGGAAGTCTCCAATAAAGAAATTTATAAATATTTACGAGACGCCGAAGCTCTTCTTTTCACCATAAAAAGGCCGGAAGTTTTTGGCCTAGTCGCCATAGAAGCTTTAGCGTCTGGGACGCCTGTTATTGGAACAAAAATAGCCCCCTTGCCAGAATTTCTTATAGATCCCAAGACATCTTTTCTGTCGAATAATCTAACTGAGCTTATATCAGCAGCAAAAAAACCAGAAATTCTGTTTGATAGAAAGAAGTGTCGTCAATACGCGGAAAATAATTTTGATAGCTTGGTTATGGCTAAAAAATATCTAAAGCTTTACAAAAAAATACTTAAAACAACGTGAATTAAATGACTTTTGAAAAAATACTTGATTTATAGTAAAATAATAGCTGCCCACATAACTACAAAAAAAATTTATGCCACAAATTTTCTCACCTCAAAAATACCGTGAAAAAACAAGTCGCTTTAAATTTAATTGGAAAAAAATAGGAAAATATCTGGGCTATTTAATTTTAACCGGTTTTCTTTTTGTAGCCGGTATTTTTTTATTTTTCTATAAAGATCTGCCCAGTCCCGGAAAACTCAATGATCGGGTAGTGGCGGAATCAACCAAAATACTTGACCGTTCCGGAGAACACGTCCTTTATGAAGTGCACGGCGAGGAAAAAAGAACCCAAATTCCTTTCTCTGAAATGCCCGATACTATTCGTTATGCCACCATTGCCCTGGAAGACAACGAATTTTATTCCCACCACGGCATAAAATTAAGTTCTATCATACGAGCTGTTTTTAAAGACGTGCTGAAGGGTGGCCGAGCCCAGGGAGGATCAACCATTACCCAGCAACTCATAAAACATTCCATGCTCTCCTCGGAAAAAACTTTTACCAGAAAAATCAAAGAGGCCATTTTGGCCATAGAGCTGGAACAAAAATTTGAAAAAGACGAAATTTTAGCTATGTATCTTAACGAAATTCCCTACGGCTCCAACGCTTATGGCATTGAAGCGGCATCCCAAACCTTTTTCGGGATTCATGCCAAAGAATTAAACCTAGCCCAATCTGCTCTCCTAGCTTCCCTGCCTCAGGCTCCCAGCTACTACTCACCTCATGGTTCTCATCCGGAAGATTTGAAATATCGCCAGGAGCATGCCCTAAAAAGAATGGCAGAACTAGGCTATATTACTCCTGAACAAGCGGAAGAAGCCAAAGATGTAGATATTTTATCTCAAATCAGTCCCCATATGGAAAATATTAGCGCTCCCCATTTTGTGATGTATATCAAAGAATATTTGGAAAAAAAATATGGCCAGGAAGCAGTAGAACAAGGAGGACTCAGGGTTTATACCACTCTTGACTGGGATAAACAAATGATGGCGGAAAAAGCGGTTCGGGAAGGAGCGGAAAAAAACAAAAAATATAATACGGAAAACGCCGCTCTTGTCGCTATGGATCCTAAAACAGGCCAAATTTTAGCTATGGTAGGATCCAAGGACTATTTTGACACAACGATCGACGGCCAGGTAAACGTGGCTATTCGCGATCGCCAGCCGGGATCCTCTTTCAAGCCTTTTGTTTATCTCACTGCTTTTCAAAAGGGCTACACGCCGGAAACCATGCTTTGGGATGTAGATACCAATTTTTCCACTGATGATGGCAAAGAATATAACCCAAAAAATTATGACGGAAAAAATCGAGGCCCCTTGCAAATGAAAGATGCTTTAGCTATGTCCCTAAACGTCCCGGCGGTTAAAACGCTTTATTTGGCTGGGGTTAAAAATGTTCTGGAAAATGTCCATAAAATGGGAATTGCCACCCTAAACGACCCTGATCGCTATGGACTTTCCTTGGTTTTAGGCGGAGGCGAGGTAAAACTGCTGGAGCACGTCAATGCTTTTTCCACTTTGGCTACCGGAGGAGTTTACCATAAAAAAGTAGCTGTTTTAAAAATTGAAGACAATAAAGGAACAGTATTGGAAAAATACGAAGCCAAAGAAGGAGAAAAAGTTATCGAAGAAAAACATATCGCCATGCTTGATTATATTCTTTCCACCAATGAATTAAGAGCTCCTGTTTTTGGCGATAATAATCCGCTTAAATTTGACAACCGTCCGGTAGCGGCAAAAACCGGAACTACCAATGAATGGCGCGACGGTTGGACAATGGGCTTTACCCCATCCTTGGCCGTGGGTGTTTGGGCCGGAAATAATGATAATTCCCCGATGGCCCAAGGCGCTGACGGCGTTTATGTCGCCGCTCCCATCTGGAGAAATTTTATGGATCAAGCGCTTAAAAATTACAGCGTGGAAAATTTCCCCAAATACGAAAAAGAAGAAACAGGAAAAGATATTTTAGATGGAAAATTTTCAGGAAAAGATGAACTGGAAGTATGTGAAATTCCCGACGAAGATGATGAATATTGCCTGGCTAATGATTCTTGTCCGGATGACACCAAGGATAAGAAAAAATTTACCCAGACTCATTGCATCCTTTATTATGTGGATAAAGACGATCCTCGGGGAGAAAAACCATCCGATCCGGGAAAGGATTTGCAATATAACAACTGGGAAAAAGCGGTTAGAAATTATATCAAGGAACATAAAAAGGAATTCTCCGATTCTGATGCTCCAACCGAAGAATGCAAGCCGGAAGACTTTGGTGATGATAATAAAGACCTCGATATCAAAACAACTGTTTCCACCCCTTCTGATGGCGCTACTATCACATCTTCTCCTTTCACTATAAGCGCCAGTGCTGTTTCCGGTTATAAAATCAAAAAAATGGTTATCACTGTTGATGGTGAAGAGGTAAAAACAAGCAATGACAGCTCGATTTCCTATTCCTACTCCGTTCCTGATGACAAAAAAACCTCTTCCATTAATATTGTAGTATCGGCTACCGACAAAAAAAACAAGAAAGACAATGACAAATTGACAGTTACAATGGACATTCCTTAGAAATAATTTCTTCGACTTACCAATTTAAAAGATTATTAACATTGTATGACCGTGTTTCAAGCTATCATATTGGGCCTTGTCCAGGGCTTGGGCGAGTTTCTGCCCATTTCTTCTTCAGGGCATTTGATTATCGTCCCCTGGCTTTTTAATTTTCCCGATCCGGGATTGGCTTTTGACGTAGCTTTGCATCTTGGAACACTCCTGGCTGTTTTTGCCTATTTTAGAAAAGATTGGGTAAGAATAATAAAGCTGGCGATAAGTAGAAAAAAAAGAGACCGCTTCGATCATACGGCTTTTTTTCAGGAAAAATATAATAAAAATCTCCTTTGGTTGCTTATTATTGCTACTATTCCCGGAGTAATTGCCGGATATTTCCTGGAAAATTTAGCCGAAACTTTTTTTAGAAACCCCCTGCTGATTGCATTTACTTTTGCCACCTTGGGTTTTCTTCTTTATTTGTCTGATAAAAAAGCACAAAAAAACAAAGATTTGAAAACTATTTCCGCAAAAGACGCCTCCATAATCGGCCTTTTTCAAGCTCTGGCAATTATTCCCGGAGTATCCAGAGCCGGCGCCACTATCACTTCCGGGTTATTTTTAGGTTTCGACCGGGTAAGCGCCGCCAAATTTTCTTTTCTCCTCTCCACTCCTATCATTTTTGGCGCCACAGTCTTAAAATTCGGCGATTTTATAAAAGCTGCCGGATGCATTGAGGTGTTGGGTGTTTTAACAGCAATGGTAAGCGGTTATTTTGCCATTTGGGGACTAATAAAACTAGTAGAACGGGCCAGCTATAAAATCTTTTTTTGGTATAGGTTATTGTTTGCTTTAATTATTGTCGTGTTTTGGTTTTTCCGCTTATAAACACCTGCTTTAAACAATTTTTATCCGTTAAAAAACAGCTTTTTTTCAGCTGTTTTTTGTTTTTAATCTTTCAATGGTTCCCTCTCCCAGCTCTTTATTCATTTTTCTAATTATTTTTTCTCTATTAAGCCAAAGTTCCGATGACCAGGCGGCCGATTCACAGCGAACAAAAAGAGTTTTGTTTTTAAAAAAATCAAATTGGAATTTAATCGCTCCTATATTGCCAAATTCCTCTTTTATTGTTTTGGAAAAAATATAAAAAATATCTTTTTCTGATAAGGTTATATTTTTTAAATTTTTTCTCTTATTCAATAAAAATTTCAAATCTTTCATATTTTCACATTTTAAAAAAACAAGGAAAAAATTATTTGGTTTTCCAAAAAACCTCCATTTAAGCCTTTATAGGCATAACAATATACACAAAATCGCCCAAAACTTCTCCCGTTTTTTCATTAATTTCACAAATAGCTACCGGGGTTGATTCACTATTTAAAAGAATAGCAACTTGAGAGGTGGAAACAGTGTTGATCCCATCCAAAAGATATTTAGAGTTAACTATTATTTCCTGAGATGGTCCTGAAACGTCAAAATTAAGTTCTGTGGAGTTTTCTCCCACCTCCACACTCTTAGCGCCTATAAAAACTTTTTTTGCTTCTGAGTCAATTTTTAATGAGATTTCACTACCTTTGCCGGCCGCGAAAACACTAGCCATTTTTACCGCACTTTGAATTGTTTTTTTGTCTCCCACTACCCTGGTGTTATATTTTTTCGGCATTATATGTTTATATTCCGGATATTTGCCGTTAATAAGCCTGGAAACCAATATAGTGCCATTGGTTTCAAAAAAAATCTGTCCATCTTCTATGGCCATCCTTACTTCACCTTCTGTGTCCGCAGAAATTATCCGATTAAGCTCTATTAATGTTGCTGCAGGAATAATTATATTGTTCTTTTTTTCTATAAACAAATTATAAATAAGCGTATTGCAATTTTTTTTATCAATCATTAATTTATGCTCCACCAAACGAAAACTGTCCGTAGAAGCAAAAAATAACTCGTCTTTTTCTAAAATAAGATTAACTCCTGTGAGCTCCGCTCTTGCCTCATTTAGGGCTGTCGCCACCATTACTTTGGATAAAATATTTTTTAATTCAATACTGGAAATATTTAACAAAAATTCTGTATTTTTTTTAGGAATAAGCGGAAAATCAGAAGCAGGAAGACCTTTTATCACCGCTTTAACTGCTCCGCTTTTTATTTTCAGATTTTGCTCAGAAATTTCCAATAAAACACTGTCATTAAAAGGCAAATTAGTGGAAAAATTACTTAAAAATCTAGCGGGAATGGTTATTTTTCCCTCCTTTTCTGTTTTAGCGCTTATTTTTACCACCACCCCTATTTCTAAATTGGTGGCAGATAATTTCAAAAATCCCTTTTCTGCCTCTAATAATATATTATTTAATATGGGAAGGGTGTTTTGTTTTGCCACCACCCTCTCTGAGTTATAAATAGCTTTTTTAAAATTATCTTGTGTGCAGATTAATTTCATATGTTTATATTATAATCTTTTAATTTATATAATATTATTGTTTATTATTAGTATTGTCTGTTTCTGTGGATAGGTTAATATTTTGGCTTAAATAAGGCAATAATTGTGTTGATAACTACTGAATAATATTATTTTTTTGATTTATTATATTTGTGTTTGTTTTTATGAAAAGTAATTTTTTAAATAATATTCCCCAGTAAATAATTTTCAAAAGAATGACAATTTATAGCTTTTTGAGGTGCTTTATATACAAGAAATCCACAATTTATTAGATTATAGTATATAATTGGTCTTTTAAAAAATTAATTTCCTCTAATATTTTTTCATCTTTTTTGGTAATTTCCGATATTTTTTCAAAAGCATGAATGGCGGTGGTATGGTCTCTTCCTCCCATCTTGCTGCCAATTCCCGGATAAGAATATTGAAGCTCTGTTCTCATTAGATACATGGCGATTTGACGCGGCTTTACCACCTCTTGCTTGCGGTTTTTAGCCACTAAATCGGACGGATCTATATCATAAAACTCAGAAACCACCTTGATTATGTGTTTATGGGTAATGCCTTTCTTTTTTCCGCTAGAAATAAGCTCGGAAAGTATTTGGGAAACATATTCCGGGGTGACGGTTTGTTTGGTAAGTTGAGCTGAAACTAAAACCCGGTTTAAGGCGCCCTCCAGCTCTCTAATGTTGTTTTTAACGTTTGTGGCGATAAATTCAATGGCTTCATTGCTGATAGGTATGGTTTCATCAGCGACTTTTTTGCGTAATATGGCCATTCTGGTTTCAAAGTCTGGTTTTGAAACATCAGCAATCATTCCCCCTTCGAAACGAGAACGAAGCCTTTCTTCCAGAATTTGAATGGCTTTTGGTGCCCTGTCGGAGGAAAGGACTATTTGTTTGTTGAGTTGGTAAAGATGGTTAAAAATATGAAAAAATTCTTCCTGAGTTTTTTCTTTTCCAGAAATAAACTGGATGTCATCAATGATAAGAAGATCTATTTTTTGGTAATATTCTTTGAATTCATGTATTTTTTGGTTTTTTATGGAATCGATCAATTCGCTGGTAAAACGTTCAGAAGTTATGTATTTTACCTTAAAATCAGGATTATTTTTGAGTATTTCGTTGCCGATTGATTGGATAAGGTGAGTTTTTCCCAAGCCCACGCCGCCATAAATGAAAAGAGGGTTGTAAATACGGCCCAAATTCTGAGAAACAGCAAAACAAGCGGCTTTGGCTAGTTCATTGCTTCCTCCGACAACAAAATTGTCAAAAATATAGCGAGGATTCAGATTGCTTTCATGGCCTGACGCGGTTGTTTTTTGAAAATCCAGTCTGGTTTTAGGCGGGGCAATGATGGCATCAACTGACGGCTCTCTTGATACGGACTCTTTATTGGTGGCTATAACACAAGAAACTGATTTTATATCTTCCTGAAAATTGCGCAGAGCTCTTAAAATATGAAGATTATATTTATTTTCCAACCATTCCTTAGCAAAGCCATTGGGCACATTAATAACAATCTGACCATCTTTATTTGATAAAATGGATGTGTTTTTAAACCAAGTTATAAAATTAGCCTTAGAGATAGACAGTTCTATTTCTCCCAAGGCTGATTGCCACAATTCTTCATTGGTCATTTTTTTGTTATTTTAGCTGGTTTTTAACGATGCGGGAAACGAAAGCTTGAGTAAAAAAAGTATAGCACAGTAAGAATCGAGAAGTCCAAGTTTTTTGTGGATAATACTGTTGATAAGGTGTGGGGTTGTCAATAAGTCGAGAAATTGTGAATAAACACTAATATTATAATAATCGATAATTAAAAATGCAAATCAAAGATTTTCCAAAAAGCCTCAAAAAACAATCGGGAGAGCCGTAAATTGACTTTCCTTCCATTGAATGATAAACTTTTAATTAATTGTTATTAGTTTAATTTTGATTTTTGGCTTTATTTAAAAGCCATAGTCATACTCAAAAAAATGAGCCAGACATATAAACCAAAAAGCACCAGAAGAAAAAGAAGACACGGTTTCAGAAAAAGAAACAGCACCAAAAATGGTCAAAACGTGCTTAAAAGAAGAAGAAAAAAAGGCAGAAAAAAGCTGACCAGAGTTTAGTTTTTAATAAGTCCGAGTATATTAAAAATGCTCCCTCGAAAAAACAGAATTACAAAAAAAGATGATTATGATGCGATTTATCGCTACGGGAAAGTGTTTTTTTCCGAATGGCTGACATTAAAAGCGAAAAGAAATAATAGTGAAGACACCAGAGTAGGAATAGTAGTTGGCTTTAAATTTTCCAAAAAAGCCGTAGAAAGAAATAATATGAAAAGGCAGTTGAGGGAAATTTTCAGGAAAAAGCTGGATGAAATGGAAAAAGGATTCGATCTGGTCATAATAGCAGGCAAAAAACGAGAAAAAGAAACAGTGAACATAAAAAAAACACAGGAAATCACAGATAAACTATTGAAAAAAGCTAAAATAATTAAATAATAATTTTTTTAAAATAAAATGGGTTTTTTGTTTAACGCTTTTATTTATCAGCCTATTTATAATCTTTTGGTGCTGGTTTATAATATTATCCCTTTTCATGATTTTGGCATCGCCATTGTTATTGTGACTATTTTGATTAAATTTTTGCTCATTCCTCTCAGCCGAAAACAAATAGAATCACAGAAAAAAATGCAGGAAATGCAGCCTAAAATCAAGGAAATTCAGCAAAAGTATAAAAATGATAAAGAAAAACAAAGCAAAGCCCTGATGGAGTTTTATAAGACTAATAAGGTAAACCCTTTTTCCGGTTGTTTGCCCCTTATATTCCAATTAGTCTTTTTGATTGCTATTTATAGGGTCCTCTTTAATATTTCCAATGCTGGATTGGTAGTGGATGGTAATGGATTATATCCGTTTGTTTCTAATCCGGGACAGATAAATCAATATTTCTTAGGCATTGTAGATCTTTCAAGGGCCATTGATCTTAAGGCTATTTCTTTTTCCAGTCTTCCTCATCTGATTTTGGTTGTTTCGGCGGCTGCCTTGCAGTATTTTCAAACCAAGATGCTTATGAAAAAGCAAAAACCGGCAAAAGAGGCGGCTAAAGACGATTTTTCTCATATCATGTCCCAGCAAATGCTTTATTTGGGACCGCTACTAACTCTTTTTATAGGTATAAAGTTTCCAGCCGGCCTGGCTCTTTACTGGTTAGTTTCTACGGTTTTTATGATAGCGCAGCAATTTTATCTGGAAAAAAAGGAAACGTCTGCCGTGGGAGTAAAAAAATAAGAGAGTTGAATTTTCTATCCAACACAACGACTAATATCTTAATTTAAATATATGGACAATAAAGAACAAGAGAAAAATCAGGAAGAAAAGCTGGAGGGAATAGTTGGAGATTTTGTAAAGAAGATGGGCTTTGATTGTGAAGTGGAAGCAAAAAAACAAAAAGAGGATGATAAGGAGATGATCATTTGTAATATTAAGACGACTGATTCCAATTTTTTAATTGGCCAATACGGGGTAAATCTTCAATCCCTGCAGCATATAGTGAGAATAATTGCCAGAAAAAATGGCTTTGACGAGATAAATTTTATTTTGGATGTTAACTCCTATCGCCAAGAAAGAAATGATTCTATAATGAAAATGGCCAAAAATTTAGCCGATGAGGCGATAGCAGAGAAAAGAGCGGTGGTTTTAAGGCCGATGTCTCCTTATGAACGTCGACTTGTGCATATGGAGCTTTCCAAGAATGACCAGATAAAAACGGAAAGCATCGGGGAAGGCGAAGACAGAAGAGTGGTGATAAAGCCGGCCAACCTCGTTTAATATGGAAAAAAATAAATAAACCCTTAATTGTTTTTTTATGCGGGTTGCCAGAAAAATAGCTTATAATGTGGTGGTTAGCAGTGTGGCAAAAGTGCTGGCTACTGTTTTAGCCCTGGTTTCTATCGGGCTTATTACGAGATACTTAGGAAAAGAAGGTTTTGGAAATTACGCGACAGTGCTCGCGTTTTTCTCTTTTTTTGGAGCTCTTTCAGATTTAGGACTATATTCCATTTCTACTCGGGAAATTTCCCGTCCTGGAGCTGATCAGGAGAGAATAATGAGCAATATGTTTACCATAAGAATTATTTCTTCCCTGGTTGTCCTGGTTATTTCTCCTGCCATTGTAATATTTTTTCCATACCCAATCGAAGTAAAATACGGAATTGTAGTGGCCGCCGCCGCATATCTCTTTTCTTCTGCTTACCAGATATTAAACGGTGTTTTTCAAAAAAATCTGGCTATGGACAAGGTGGCTATTTCGGAATTGGCCGGAAAGGTGCTTCAGGTTATTATAATTTTTTTAGCCATAAAATTTGAACTCAGTTTCGGTTGGGTTATCTCTTCCCTGCTTTTTTATATGATTTTTAGTTTTATTTTGGTATTCTTCTGGTCCAGGCGTTTTGTGAAGATAAGACTGAGGTTTGATTTTTCCTATTGGAAGAAGTTTTTGAAAGAGTCTTATCCGGTGGGCATTTCTGCCATTGTTATTTTTATGTATTTCAAGCTGGATACCATCCTTCTTTCTGTGATGAAAAGCAGTGCTGATGTGGGAATTTATAGTGCAGCCTACAAAGTTCTGGAAAATATCACTTTTTTCCCTTCTATGATTATGGGTCTTATTTTCCCGATTATGTCGCAAAGCATCTTTGCTGATCGGGAAAAATTTAAGGATGTTTCCAATAAAACATTCAAGATTTTTGTGTTGACCATCGTTCCTCTCATTGTGGGCACTCTTTTTCTTTCAGAGGGAATAATAAGCCTTATTGGAGGAGCAGGCTTTTCGGAATCGGCGGCGGTTTTGGAAATTTTGGTTTTTGCTCTGGCGCTCATATTCTTTGGAAACTTTTTTAATTCCATAATGATTGCCGGCAATCTGCAAAAAAAATTACTTTTTGTTCTTTCGGGCGCGGCTATTATTAATATTTCTCTCAATTACCTTTTTATTCCCCGCTTTTCCTATTTCGGGGCGGCTGGCATATCGGTTATCACAGAAATGGTAGTGGCGGGGATTGGTTTTGTGGTGGTTTATAAGAATCTTAAATATAAGCCAGTCTTGGAAAATTGGGCCGGAATCTTTTTTTCTGGCTTAGCAATGGCTGTTTTTCTTTTCTTTTTTCAAAATCAGAATTTCTTTGTGGTTGGAGCGGCCAGCGTTTTAGTTTACGGACTGTTTTTGTGGATTTTTAGGGCGGTAAAAACAAATGAAATAACCTCTATAATAAGCAGAAAAGGGGTGGAAGAATATGAACAAATTGCCTAAGGTCTTTATTGTTATTCTTAATTACAACGGGAAAAACGTTCTTATAGATTGTCTGAAGAGCGTTTTTAAAATTGACTATCCTGAGTTTCAGGTGTTGGTTGTGGACAATAACTCGGGGGATGGCTCTTTTGAAGCGGCCAGGGTAGCTTTCTCTAAGTGCATTTTTATCAAAAATGAAGAAAACGTAGGTTTTTCTGCCGGAAACAATATCGGCATAAAATATGCCCTGGAAAGAGCGGCAGATTACATTTTTCTTCTTAATAATGATACCGAGGTAAAAGGAGATTTTTTGTCTAAGTTGGTTGCGGTGGCGGAAAAAACACCATCCGTTGGCCTTGTCAGTCCGATCATTTTTAAGGACAAATCTTCGAATGTCTGGTTTTCTGGAGGGAAAATCGATTGGCTGAGAATGAAAACCAAACACGATAAAAATATTTTTAAAAATACTCCTTATAACTCCGATCTTATAACCGGCTGTGCGATGCTGGTAAAGGCAGAGGTTTTTAAGCGCATCGGACTTTTAGACGAGGACTTTTTCCTTTACTGGGAAGATACGGATTTTAGCTATCGGGCCAGGAAGGCCGGTTTTTTAATCGTGGTAGCGCCGGAAAGCTTTGTTTGGCATATGGAAAATAGCAATGTTTTAAATAAGAATAAAATTTATTGGTTGGTGATATCGGGACTCATATTTTTTAAAAAAAACACTCCTCTCTGGCTGAAACCGTGGATTATGTTTTATGTTCTGCTTAGAAAAATAAAAAATAAACTGGATAGGAAATACAAAAAAAATGAAATAGCGGAAATGGTGAAGAAGGCTTATGATGATTTTAAAATAGCGGGCTTTTAACTCATGCAAAATTTAAAAAAAATCTCAATAGTAGTGGTGAATTTTAAAAGCAAAAAGCATTTGGAAAAATGTCTTTTTTCTTTGGAGGAAAAGATAAGGCCTTGTATGCCGATAGAGATTATCATAGTCAACAATGATGAAAAGGAAAATCTGGACAGTTTTTCTTTGCGGGAAAATGTGATTGTTGTTTCTCCCGGTAAAAATTTGGGTTTTGGCGCGGCAAACAATCTGGGAGCCAAAAAAGCCAGCGGAGAAATACTTCTGTTTTTAAATCCGGATACGCAGGTGTTATCCGATAATATCTCCAAGATTTTGGAAGAATTTAACAATATCAATCTGGGTGCTTTGGGTCCGCGACTTTTGGATAAAAATAATAAAATTCAGGAATGGTCAGCCGGAAAAGAAATGAATTTCTGGCGCTTAATTTTAAATAACTTGGGATTTAAAACCGGCAAGAAAATCTGGGAAAGTGAGAAAAAAACGAAAGCTGATTGGGTGGCGGGAACGGCCCTGTTTGTGAGACGCAATTTATTTTTGTCTCTCGGCGGGTTTGACGAAGGATTCTTTATGTATTTTGAAGATATGGATCTGTGCAAAAGAATAAGGAAAGCCGGAAAATATATTTTATACCATCCCCACTTCTCTATTTGGCATTTGGGAGGAGAAAGTTATGAGGACAAAAAAAGCCAGAAAAAGGATTATTATGTCTCCCAGGATTATTATTTCCAAAAGCATTATGGGAAAATTCAAGCAAGCCTAGTGAAATTTATGAGAATAATTTTTATATAATTATCAGTCAAAATGAAAACCACCGGCATTAAGTCGGTGGTTTTTTACTGTCAAAGTAATCCGTCTCGGGCGGTTTTTGAAAGAAAAATTTAATCCTCTGCCAATATATAAGCAAACATTAAGGGAGCAACAATGGTAGCATCGCTTTCTATTACGAAACTCGGAGTTTCTTTATGAATTTTTCCCCAGGTTATTTTTTCATTGGGAACTGCTCCGGAATATGAGCCGTAAGAGGTGGTTGAATCGGATATCTGGCAAAAATATCCCCAGAGCGGATAATCTTCTCTCAAATCTTGATTGATCAGAGGGACGGTGCAAATAGGAAAGTCTCCGGCAATTCCACCGCCAATTTGGAAAAAGCCTATGGAAGCATCTTTAGAATTTTTCTTATACCAGTCTATTAAAAAAATCATTGCTTCCAGACCGCTTTTTACCACATTGGTGCTGGAAACTTCTTTTCGGATAGCAGCAGCGACCAGGACATTTCCCGTAGTGGAATCTTCCCAGCCGGGAACGATAATGGGTATATTTTTTTCTTTAGCGGCTAATACCCATGAATCCTTAGGGTCAATCTGGTAATCAGAAACTGGAATTTCATTTTCCAATAATTGGTAAATGAATTCGTAAGGAAAAAATCGCTTTCCTTCCCTGTCGGCTTTTTTCCATAAGTCAATAAGTTTTCTTTCTGTTTTTCTCATAGCTTCCTCTTCCGGGATGCAAGTGTCTGTAACGCGGTTGAGCTTTTTTTCTAATAATGACTCCTCGTCTTTGGCTGATAAATATCGATAACCGGGCACTCTTTCATAATGATCGTGGGCTATTAAATTAAAAACATCTTCTTCTAAATTGGCTCCAGTGGAACAAATTATTTGAACTTTGTCATTTCTTATCATATCTGCTAAGCTTATGCCTAATTCTGCCGTGCTCATTGCTCCGGCTAAGGTTATCATCATTTTCCCGTTTTTTTTCATGTGGTTGGCATAGGCCAAGGAAGCGTCTTTAACTACGGCGGAATTGAAGTGGCGGTAATTATGATCAATAAAATCATGCACAGCTTTTAGCTGTTCTTTTGTGTTCATTCCTTTTTCTGTTTTTAGAAATTATAATTTTATTATAATGCCATAACGATTAAAATGGCAAGAGCTTTTTCTTGTTTTCGGGACTTAAATTCGCTATTATTAGGATAATTAAAAAAGTAAAAATTATGTTTCAATTATTCTGTTTTTTGGTCCTGTATCTTCCTTTCCAGTTAGCTCTTAATCCGGCCTCCGGAGTGGATTTGGCTTCCATCAGAGTGGCCATTCTGGCTGTCTTTTTGCTTTGGCTGGCTGAAGGACTAAAAAAAAGGAAAATCACGATATATGGCGGAATTATTCCCTTTTTCCTTTTAAGTTTCCTTTTTTTGGGGGTTATTTCTGTCTTTTGGGCCCAAAATCTGGAATGGTCAGGGAGAAAGTTAATGTTTCTTTTTTCCATTTTCCCCGTCTATTTTGTAGCCGGCGCTGTTATAAAAAATAAAGAAAAAGCGCTAAAAGTCATAAAAATGTTGATTTGGGGAGGAACGACCGCCGCTATTTTGGGAATTTTCCAGTTTGCCGCCCAATTTGTCTGGGGACTGGACGGCATATATAATTTTTGGGCCGAGTATGTTATTTGGCCATTTTTGGGAGAAAGTTTTTCCCGGGCAGTCCTGGAAAATCCTTCCTGGCTGGTCAATATTTCCGGCCGGACTTATCTTCGGGCCACGGCCATCTTTCCCGATCCTCATATGTTTTCCTTTTTTTTGGGACTGCTTATTCCCTTGACAATCGGCGCCTATCTTGAAAAAAGAAATAAAACATACCTATTTTCCTTCTTTGTTTTGCTCTTAGCAGACATCCTTACTTTTTCCCGGGGAGGATATTTGGGACTAACAGCCGGAATTTTGTTTTTAATTTTTATATTTTGGAAAAAAATAGCCCGGAAATTCAGGTTATTTCTGCTCGCTCTTATTTTTTTGGCCGTCTTGGCGTTACTCATTCCCAGTCCCGTTTCCAGCCGGTTTCAGTCCATTTTTAATTTTCAAGAAGGATCCAATAAGGGCAGAATGGAAACTTGGAAACAAGCGGCAGAGGTGATATGGAATAATCCAATCATGGGTGTAGGTATTGGAAATTACCCGCTGGAAATAAAAGCCACGGCTGATTACAGAGAGCCTATTTATGCCCATAATACCTATCTGGACATAGCGGCGGAAACCGGATTAGTCAGCCTTCTTTTTTGGCTTTTGGTTTTGGGGACGGCGCTGGCAACTTTTTTGAAAAAAGCCCGTAGAAGTCCCCTGTTTTTGTTTTGTGCGTTAAGCATCATTATTTTTTCCGCTCATTCTCTGGTGGAAACAGCCATATATTCTCCTGTGGTTTTAACTTTATTTTTAATTATTCTTAGCTTTAGCGGCATAAAAGAAACGGATGAAAAAAATATTTAAACTGAAAAATTTAATATTTCTGATTGTCTTTCTTCTTCCGAGCTATCTTATCAGGTTTCATCCGGGATCGGCTTCTTTTAATCTACTGGAAGTTCTGATTGCTCTGGCCTTCTTGTGGTGGCTGTCAAAAGCTGAAAAAAACAGGATTTTAAAATTGTTTTTTGAAAACAAAAAATATTTGTTGGCGGTTGCTTTTATCATCTCCGGCCTTTTTATTTCTGCTTTTAGCGGCGGAAATTGGCGGTTGGGGCTGGGCGTGATAAAAGGCTGGTTTGTTTTTCCGCTCATTTTTATTTTGATTGCTGTTGATACTTTGGATGACGAAGGCAAGATAAAATTAATAAAAACCTATTATTTATCGGCTTTTTTTATCTCTCTTCTTTCTCTCGGTTTTCTTTTTTTGGGGAACCTAACTTATGATGGGAGGTTAACGGGAATTTTTAATTCACCAAACTATCTGGCCATGTATATAGCTCCAGCAATTATAATTGCCAGGCATTTAGGGTTCAAAAAACCATTTGTTTATTTTTCCTCGGCGATCTTGCTTTTGGCATTGTTTTTTACTTATTCTTATGCTTCCTGGATGGCGGCGGCCGTTTCTTTGGCTATAGTTTTTGGACTGGAAAGAAAAAATATTAAAAGAAATATGATAATTTTTTTGATGATAATTATAACAGCCTTGTTTTTACTAAAAAACACGGAAAAATTCAATGATCTTATAAACCTTAGCGAGCGGTCATCCTTTGAATCAAGGAAAATGATCTGGAGAACAACTGGCAAAATTATTTCTGATAACTGGCTTTGGGGCATCGGACCGGGAAATTTTCAGGGAAAATATTTGGAATACCAAAAATATTATCCGCCCTATTTGGAATGGGCGGTTCCCCATCCGCATAATATTTTTCTTACTTTTTGGCTGTATGGCGGAATATCGGGAATTTTTGGATTTTTGATGTTGCTGTATTTTTGGGCAATAGATATGTTTAAGATAGAAAAAACTCATACCTTCTTTTATGTTTCCCTGGGAATAATGCTTTATATTCTTTTTCACGGGCTTGTTGACACCACTTATTTTAAAAACGACCTGGCGTTTATTTTCTGGCTGGCATTTTTAGCAGTAATCAAAACTCCATCTCGCTAGCGAGATGGAGTTTCTATCTTTTTGTTTTTCTTTTTCAGCTTTATTATAAGCTGATTCTGTATATTTTGCCATCCACTTTATTGGTAAAAAACAGGATACTTTCATCGGAATTGAGAAAGGGATGTGAGGCATCGATTTTGTCGTCGATTTTGCTGATATCGATAATTCTTGTTTTCTCTCCGGTGGTAATGTCTATTTTCCAGAACGTGTCGGTGGTAATTACTTTACCTCCCTCGTATTCATTGGGAAGAACGGCGTTGTTTGATATGCCTCCGGGAAGGGCATAATAGATGGTTTTGTTATCTTTCGACCAGACACATTTGGAAACAAAAGTGGGAACGCCGATATCTCTGAATTCCCCGCCATTATAATTGATTATTGCCGAATTCATTCTTGATCCTCCCTCTTCGTCCACGTAACTCAAAAGAGCGTAGGTTCCGGCATCATTCCATAAATAATCAGCTCCGAATTTTCCGCCGAACAATTTTTTTCTTTCTCCTGATATGACAGGCACCGATTCAAGGGATGTTTCCGTGAAAGAATCCGGATAATTCCAAAAGGAAACCAAGCCGCTTTTTGGAACTTGGGAAACGGACACTTTTCTATAATCTATGTCAGCCAGATTTTTCCATTCCGTGCCGTCAGGATTGGAGATATTAAGAGTTCTTTTTTTGCTTACCGGATCAAAATGTTTGTAAAAAATCTTATTGCTATTGGCCTGCCAGGCAATTTCGTCAACATTTTTTTTGATGGGCATTCCGGTTTTGGTTTCATAGTCATAATAGAAAAACTGAACTTCTCCGTTTGTGCGGACGAATTTGGTTATAACCTTGTTTTTATCCGGAGACCAGATAACATCTTCCAAACCAATCAATTCTTGATCGGAAATGGCGCTTTTTCCCATTCCTTCAAGATCGATTTTGAAAACCTTGCCCGTTTGTTTAGAATAGTATTTTATGAAATTACCGTCCGGAGTAAAAACAGGGGCAATGACTGCCTCGTCGGTAATGGCTTTGATGTTTGGCTGTTCTTTTGTTATCGGAGTGGTGATTTTTTCTGTGTCATTTTCCTCTGTTTCGGAGGAATTTTTTTTGAATGATAGGTTATAAACGCCCCAAAAAAGGAGGGAGATAAAAAGAATAAGAAGCGACAGAAAAAATATTTTTTTGATTATGGTCATTTTTAAAAACGATTGATAATTGTTGCCTATTTACGTTTTACATTGCGCTTTGCAAGATCTTGTGGTGGACATGTCCCAGTGATTACCTTCCCGTGCATAACAAGCGCCGCTTGGAGCTTGATAGCAGGCAGCACCATCACTGCGGGTGCCTGTGCGGGAATAATTATTTGGAATCCATGCATCATTGCAAGAATTGGGGTTGAAATCAAACTTACATCCGTTCTGGTGGGTGCAGGTACTGCCCGTTTTATGAGTGCCACTGGTGCCGCTGGTGATGTAGGTTTCGCATCCGGATGCCCCTTTAAATTTGCACATTTCACTAACTGCTACATCCTGGACGCCATTTAGCGTGTTAACATTGGCAG
The DNA here is from genome assembly GCA_029567195.1 of bacterium. Classification (GTDB taxonomy): domain Bacteria; phylum Patescibacteriota; class Minisyncoccia; order Moranbacterales; family UBA2206; genus JAKQLJ01. The sequence continues at coordinate 44,362 of JAKQLJ010000049.1, forward strand.
CGTCAACGCCGCATTTATCCAGGGCTTGTTTGGCCTCTGTTCCATTCATACCAGTTCCGTTCGGGTCTGGATTG
>JAKQLJ010000030.1 GCA_029567195.1 bacterium
GATTGTTCATGTGGTGATGCTACCGACAGCCGGAGAACCGGCCGATGTCATCGAACCTTCCATTCAGGCGATAGCCGATTCCAATTTTCCCAATAAGCAATTCATCATTCTCTTAGCCACGGAAGAGAGGGAGCCGAAGGAAAAAAGGATGGAGAAAGTCAATTATCTTAAGAATAAATTCGAAGGCGTCTTTCGGGATTTTATTGTTACTACCCACATTGTGAAGGACGATGAAATGAAGGCCAAGGGATCCAATGCCACTTTTGCCGCCAAGGAACTGGTAAAATATCTGGAAGAAAGAAACATTGATTTTAAGCGGGTAATTTTTTCTAATTTCGATTGCGACAGCGTAGCGCATTCCCAATATTTTGCCGCTTTGACTTATGAATATATTATTGATCCCAAAAGATTGCAGAGGTCATATCAGCCCTTGCCGATGTATCATAATAATTTGTGGGATACCAACGCTTTTGTGCGGGTGATTGTCACCGGTTCAAGCTTTTGGCACATTTTTCAGAGCACCAGGCCGGAAGGAATGGTTACCTTTTCTTCCCACAGCGAGCCCTTTGACACTCTTTACAGGGTTAATTTTTGGCCGGTTAATATGATCAGCGAGGATTCCATTATTTATTGGAAATGTTTTGCTTATTATAACGGAGACTATCAGGTAAAGCCCATTTATCTGCCCATATCTTTGGATGCGGTTTTGGCGGAAACTTATTGGAAAACCATCAAAAATCAGTATAAACAGAAAAGAAGATGGGCCTACGGCATTGAAAATTTTCCGGTGATAATGAGAGCCATTACTCCTAACAAAAAAGTTTCCTTTGTCAAAAAATTCAAAGTGGCTTTTGAAATGCTGGAAGGCCATCATTCTTGGGCGACATCATCTTTCATTTTGGCAATTCTTGGATGGATACCGCTTTTTATCGGCGGGGAACAGTTTAATCAAAGCGTCTTGGCCCATAATTTGCCGATGATAACCAGATATCTGATGACCTTGGCTATGTTCGGACTTATCATTTCCATGTCTTTGAGTTTTCTTTTAATGCCGCCACGGCCCAAAAAATATTCCCGCTGGAGAAATATCTATATGCTTCTTCAATGGGCGCTAGTGCCGGTAATTGCTCCATTTTTAGGATCACTTCCTTCAATTGACTCCCAAACCAGAATTCTTTTGGGAAAATATTTTGGGGAATTCTGGGTAACGGAAAAAATAAGAAAAAATGACTAAATTTATCATTCCTTTTTTGCTTTCTTTTTTATTAACGACTTTTTTTATTTCCGTTCTGATTTATCTGGCCGGGAAAATAAAATGGGCGATAAGAAAAGAAAGAAGGCATATTCATAAGGGAAAAGTTTATCGTGTTGGAGGGATAGGCATGGCCTTGGCTTTCTTTTTGACTGTTTTTTTTAATGCTGATTTGGTTATTACCCCGGAGCTTTACGGACTGCTTATCGGATCTTTAGTCATAATGGCTGTGGGATTTTGGGATGATTATAAGGAAATGCACTGGAAGGCACAGCTTTTTTCCCAAATTGCAGTGGCCTTTTTTATTTTTATTATGGGAGTGAGGATTTACTATGTCACTAATCCGCTTAATGGCGGAATATTGCAAATGGATTCCGGTTTCTTAGTAATTATCGCCACTTTTTTGGTTATTTTTTGGATAATTTTGGTAACCAATGCCATTAATTGGCTTGACGGCATTGATGGGTTGTCAGGCGGAATAACTCTTATCTCTTCTGTCACAATTTTTTTTCTTAGCTTAAAGGCGGAAGTAAATCAGCCGCCGGTGGCAATCATTGCTGCCGCTTTTGCCGGGGTGATTATGAGTTTTCTGGTGTTTAATTTTTATCCTTCCAGGGTTTTGGCGGGAACTTCCGGTGCCTTTTTTATGGGAGTTGTTCTCTCCACGCTGGCTGTTTTTTCCGGCACTAAAATTGCTACTGCCCTTTTGGTTTTAGCCATTCCTATTATGGATCTTATTTGGGTGATCGGAGAAAGGCTAAAAAATAAAAAATCCATTTTTAAAGCCGATCGAAAACATTTGCATTATAAACTTATGGAATTGGGCTGGTCTCAGAAAAAAATAGTTGCCTACTACTATCTGGCCACAATTCTTGTCGCCATAGTGGCATTGAATACGCGAGTGATAGGAAAAAGCGTCACTCTTTTAGCTGCCGGAATTATCATGATTGGCATATGGCTTTTCATCAATAAAAAAACTAAAGGAAAAATTGATTAAAGTTATGCTTAAAAAAAACATTTTCATTTTGATAGGAGTTTTTTTGGCGCTTTCCGGTGGTTTTGTTTTTTTTATTCTCAAATCGGAGGTAAAAACGGCCAGTATCAAGGGAAAGACATTGAGTCTGGAAATAGCCGATACGAACGATAAAAAAGAGCGGGGATTGGGAGGAAGAGATAATTTATGCGAGAATTGCGCCATGTTGTTCATTTTTTCTGAAAAATATACCCCGGCATTCTGGATGAAAGATATGCGCTTTGACTTGGATATCATTTGGGTTAGGAAAGGTAGGATTGTATACATAGCTAAAAATGTTTCTCGCAATCTTTCCGAAAATGCCGTTTCTCTCCGGATAGAGGCGGATAAGGTGTTGGAAGTCAACGCCGGCTTAAGCGATAAATATGGATTTGAAGCGGGGGACGAGGTGGATTTCAAGAAATGAGCTCTTAAACACAAAATCCCCCCTGCTTAAGCAGGGGGGATTTTGTTATAGAAAGAAGTAATATTATACTTTTTTGAACTGACCAAAGAACAGTAGAATTTTTGTTTGATAGAAACGATTCTTTCTGGTTATCACGACAGTGAAGGCACTCTGACTGCGTATTTATGCAGATTTTGCAGTTGTTTCTCGTTCAGATTCTTGGACTTAGAGATAGCATCTTGGATGAGACTTTTTTCAAATTCTACCGAAGTTCCAATATTTACCTTTCCTTTATTGGCTACGCGTTTTCTTAAGTAATCTTCGATGTATATTTTGTGCTCAGCCGTAAGAGATGAATCTGGGTTTTTCTCGAGATAATTAGCCAAAGCGCGTCGGGCTAGCTTGGTAGTTCCGTCGCCACGAACCGCTGTTTCTACGAATGATTTTTCCGTTTCCTGGCTGGTAGCGATTGAAGATGTCCTATCTTGTGTTTTAACCTCTTCTTTTTTGGCTTCTTCCTGTTTTGGAGTTTCAGCTTTAACGCCTTCCTCTACAACGGCTGGTTCACCAGAGTCTTCATCTGCAGTTCCGGCGATTTTTCCTACTACATCGCTCTGTTCTTCCTGATCAGCCACAATCGATGTTTCAGATCTTTTTGAGTAAGAATAAATTCCTCCGGCGATGATAACTACTATGGCTACGCTGATGATAATTCTTAAATTATCCTGAAACCATTGTTTGAATCCTTGAGTCTCTTCTTCGTCCATAGGATTTTGCTCGTTTGTTTCTTCATTATATTCCATGTTGTTTCACCTTCCTTTCTATTTTTCCCGTTTTTTTAGGACGGGATGTTAAATTATTAAAGTGCTTACGTTGAAGCTTTGTGCCCCAAAGGGACATCTCATATTAAATTCTATCAGACGAGCGCCGAGCGTCAACTAGACAAAGTGGCTTGTTTAGGGCGTAATATAGGAAATTATAATGCTTATTCGCTTGGGCGAGTTTGGCCTTTAAATTAAAGCGAAGGAACCATTTTGTGCTGTTTGAAATTTTTAAGTTCAGATTTATATTTTTTTGATAAAATTGTGATTAAAAAAATTTCATCTCCGGTGAAATATTTTTTTATTTTCGGGCGCATAACATAGGGAAAATAAATTTAAAAAATTTAAATTATTGCAAAAGATAAATTAAAAAATTTATTTTTGTGGGTGTGGATAACTTTCTTCTATTGCAAATAAAAAAATATGTTCTATAATTTATATATAAAGTTATTTTTTAAAAATAAAAAGTAATTTTACGATTTCAAAAGGTCGAAAACAAAAATTTGAATATCTGCTTGATGGTAAAATACATTAGCGAATAAAAAAATAAAAATAGAAAGGAAGGTGAATATACAAATGGCAAAGAAAAAAGCTGCAAAGAAAAAGAAAGTTGTTAAAAAGAAAAAGGCTACCAAGAAAAAGAAAAAAAGATAGTCTTATCTTGAACATAACTCAATCCTTTTTAGGATTAGTTTTCTTGCCTGATACATATTTTTCAGGCACACATTAGATCTTTAACACTGGTGTTTTAGACAGCAAAAATCCCGAAAATTCGGGATTTTTGTCTTTTCTGGCTTCTGGTTCCTGTTAAGTCTTCATTATGGCTAGGCGCCATTTTCTTGCCAGATCTTTTTTAAATTCCATCTTGGAAGAGAGGAACAGATTTTTGATTATTTTTTCTAAAATTGTTTTTTGTTCCGGACTTATTTCCATATAGCATGAAACATCAAGTGCGGGATATGATTTTTTTAAACTTCTTATCTGTCGAAGCAATTTCTTGTAATGATTAAGGCCGTCCGGGCCGCTAAGGAGTGCCGATTTTGGTTCGTAATTTTTTACATCGGGCATGGCGGATGAATAAATTTTTTGGGAAAGATAAGGGAGGTTGGCAACGATGATTAACTCTTTGGTTTTTAGCTTATGATTTTTAGACTTAAGAATAAAATTCAATAAGTCGGATTTAATAAATTTTATTCTTTTCTCCGCCTTGTTTTTTTTGGCGTTATATCTGGCAACGGATAATGCTTTTGGGGAAATATCAACTCCCCAAAAAGTATTATTATTTTTTATATTTTTAGCAAGGCTGATGATAATATTCCCGCTACCTGTTCCTATGTCGATGATATTCTTATCTTTCGGTTTTAATTTTAAAATTTCTTCAACCAGCAGTTCCGTTTCCGGGCGGGGAATGAGAGTATTTTTGTTAACCTTAAAATCAAGGCCGTAAAATTCTTTATGGCCCAGGATATAGGCCATGGGCTCGTGATTTTTTCGCCTTTTTTTAAGTCTTTCAAATCTTGATTTTTGGGCTTCAGTAAGCCTTAAATCTGGGTGCGCTAAAACATATTCTCTTGACTTTTGGAGAATTTGTGCTAGTATCATATGTATTTCAACTGGGGGCAGTTCTTTGGACATAATTTTTATAAAAAAAAGGGGTATTTTAATGGATTTATTAAGAATCAGCACCCAACGTGAAATTCTGGACGCCACAGCTGAAGCAGTAAGAAATGTCAAGACAGTAGAAGGTTCTAGGTCATTGCATAGCAGCCAGATATTTCTTCTGGATGCCGGAGATTTAGACAAGGATGTGACTGACATTCTCAGGTCTCTCTCTGATTCTTATCAGAAAAAAGGATGGAGGATCGTTGAGAAAAAAGAAAGATCTTTGGTAATAGCGAGAAAAGAAATCGTTTCTTCGGGACCGGACAAAAGGCAAGAGACGGATGTGAACTTGCTGATAGAGATTGATCCGTCCGGATATCCTAATATGGCGATAAATATCTGGAGAAATGATTAGCCCGACAAATAGCCACTAGTAAATTTATGCTAGTGGCTTTCTTTATTTTTGAAGTTTTAATTTAATATCTTCTTGTTCAAGCGCGCCTATTATTTGATCAAGGTTTCCGTTTAAAATTTCGCCGATATTGCTCCAGCTTTCTTTGATCCTATGGTCAGTAATCCTGTCTTGGGGGAAATTGTAAGTCCGGATTTTTTCACTTCTGTCTCCGGTGCCGATTTGACTGCGTCTGGCATCTCCCAATTCTTTAGCCTGTTTTTCCTCTTTCAATTGAAGAAGCCTTGAGCGAAGCACTTTCATGGCCTTATCTTTATTTTTCATCTGTGATTTTTCATCCTGGCAGGAAACGATGAGGCCGGTAGGGATGTGGGTGATTCTGACAGCTGATTTGGTGGTGTTGACCGACTGTCCGCCCGGACCGGATGAGCAAAAAGTGTCAATTCTCAAGTCTTTTTCTTCGATCTTAAGTTCCACTTCCTCTGCTTGAGGCAAAACGGCGACAGTGGACGTGGAAGTGTGAACCCGGCCGTTTTTTTCTGTTTCCGGAATTCTTTGCACTCTGTGGACGCCGGACTCATATTTCATTTTGCCATAAACTCCTTTTCCATTCATTTCAAAAACAATTTCTTTCATCCCGCCAATACCGGTTTCGTTGGAATTAAGAATAGCTACGCGCCAGCCGTTTTTTTCGGCATATCGGGAATACATTCGAAAAAGAGTGGTGGAAAAAAGCGCTGATTCATCTCCGCCGGCACCGGCCCGGATTTCTACGATGATATTTTTGTCATCATTAGGATCTTTGGGAATGATTAGCGTTTCTATTTCTTTTTGTATCGCTTCTTTTTTTTGGGAAAGCTCCATATTTTCTTCCATAGCCATTTGTTTCATTTCCGGATCCTCTTCCTTGGAATTGATAATTTGGGCGTTTTCACTCATTGCTTTTTCCGTTTTTTCCATTTCTTCAATTTTTCCGATTATTTCTGCCATTTCTGCTTGCCTTTTGGCCAAAGTTGTCATTTTTTGGGTATCAGAAACCACCCCCGGGTCGTTTAGCTGGGCGGAAATATCCTTGTATTCCTGTTTTATTTGCTCTAACTGGTTTTTCATCGGGTTTATTTAATGCTTAGCTTATTATATAACCGAATTGGCAATATATCAATATTAATGGTATTTTTGAAGTGGCGTAAATAAATTGTGTAACTTCTTTTTAATTAAAAAAATATCAAAAATAATTTCTCTTCCGAAGTTATTAAAATCGTTCAAAAAATCCCTCGCGGGAAAGTTTTGACGTATAAGGAAGTGGCCAAAAGGGCTGGAAACATCAAAGCTGTTCGGGCAGTAGGGAATATACTTGGTAAATATTATAGTCATTGTGTAAAAAACAAAAAACCGACCATTCCATGCCACAGAGTCATAAGAAGCGACGGAAAAACGGGCGGTTACATTCTCGGGGATAAGAAAAAGATAAATTTATTAAAAAAAGAAAAAGCTATTTAAACAATTTGTTCCAAATTCTTTTAAAAAATCCCTTTGAATCTGGAGCATGCTTTCGGACGGGAACGGGCGGTATTTCCGGTTTATAATCTTCCCTGATTCTGAAGGCCAATTCTCCCTTTATTCCTTCGCCTGCGCCGATAAACCCTTCTTCTTTCAAGAGCTCGTCTGAACTCATCTTAATTTTTCTTAATTTTTCCGTCTGTTCCTGATCTTCTTTTATCTGCCGCTCATTTTCTTCATGAAGCGCCTGCTCTTCAGGGGAAAGCGGTCTTTTTGGTCTTAACTCTCTCATAGTATCTGATTCCCACATCATCCTTTCTTCTTTCAAATCTTTTTTTTCAAGATTATCTTTTATCTTCAGTTCCTTAATATTGTCCCCCTCCCATAACAACTCGCCAGCTTTTTCGGCCGATTTATCCCTTTCTTTTTCCCTGCCCGCTTCGCTAGGTGAAGTATTGCGGACCGGCTTTATGGCGTCGGGATTTTTAAATCCTGGACCTTCCCAATTAAGCATATTTTTTGGATTTTATCGTTTATGAAATTATACCAATATTATCGTTTTTGGCGCAAGTCTTTCTATATGGCAAGGTTTTTTGCTAATTGAATTTTTTTGGCTTTTGAAGTAATATATAAATAACGGTTAAATTATAAATCTATTATTTTTTATGCAAAAAATACTCATTATCGGCGCCAAAGGGATGCTGGGACAGGAATTGATCAGTGCTTTTAAAAAAGATAGCGACTACAAGGTGGTAGCTTGGGATAAGGAAGATATCGATATCACCAGAGAGAAAGAAGTGGATAAAAAAATCAGCGTGACAAGACCGGCAATTATCATAAATGCGGCCGCTTATAACGCGGTGGATAAATGCGAAGAAAATGAAAAAGAATATAAGCTGGCTAAAGAAATCAATGGTTTGGCACCGGGATATTTGGCTAAGGCGGCTAAAAAAAATAAGGCGATCCTGGTCCATTATTCAACTGACTATGTTTTTAACGGCGAGCCGGCTATTCCGGAGCCGGATGAGTGCACCCATGTTTGTGCTACTTGCAGTCTTCATGAGGGTTTTCAACCTCAAATTGGCTTTCAGGAAGATGACAAGCCGGCGCCGATTTCTAAATATGGAGAAACGAAATTTTTAGGCGAAAAAGAGGTGGAAAAAAATACCAAGAATTTTTATATAATACGTCTTTCCAAGCTTTTTGGAAAATCGGGACTGGGCGAAGGATCCAAAAGAAGTTTTTTTGATGTAATGTTGGAAGCCGGAAAGAAAAATAAGGAAGTGAAGGCAGTGGACGAAGAAACCAGTTGTTTTACTTACGCGCCGGATTTAGCCAGGAAAACCAAGGAAATAATTGATTCCCAAAAGCCTTTCGGCATATATCATGTTACCAACAGCGGTTCTTGCACCTGGTATGAAGCGGCAGTAGAATTATATAGGCAATCTTCCGCCATAGGTGAAAAAATTAAGACAAAAGTAATTCCAGTGTCGGGAGACGAATTTCCGCGTCCGGCTAAGCGTCCCTTTTATTCGGCGCTCATTAACACTAAATTGAATCCAATGAGGGATTGGAAGGAAGCGCTCAAGGAATATCTTGGAGCAATGAACAAAGAACAATGAACAAAAGAGGAAGACAAGAATAATATTTTATAATAATATTTTGATCACTGATCATTGGTCATTGATCCCTGATAACTTATGAAAAATCTCAAAAAACAGGACTCGCAAGTCTATAAGGCGACGATAGGGGAACTGAAGCGTCAGCAAGAGGGAATGGAGCTTATTGCCAGTGAAAATTATGTTTCAGAGGCGGTGCTTGAAGCGCTAGGTTCTGTTTTTACCAATAAATATAGTGAGGGTTATCCGGGTCGGAGATATTACGGCGGACAGGAATATACCGATGTGGTGGAAAAATTAGCGATTGACCGGGCCAAAAAACTTTTTGGAGCGGAACATATAAATGTTCAGCCTCATTCCGGCGCGCCGGCCAATATCATTGTGTATTTTGCGCTTTTGAAACCCGGAGACACAGTGCTTGGCATGGATCTGTCCCATGGCGGGCATCTGACTCACGGCCATCCTGTGACGCTTCCAGCCAGCATCTATAATTTTGTGCGCTATAAGACCAAGGCAGATGGAAAAATTGATTATAAGGAATTGGAACGGATGGCCAAAATCTATAAGCCCAAATTGATTTTAGCCGGTTTTTCAGCTTACACGAGACAGCTTGATTATAAAAAGTTTGCCGCTATCGGAAAAAAATATAAGGCGATTACTATGTTTGACATCGCCCATATCGCCGGGCTTATTGCGGGAAAAGCCCTGCCTAATCCAGTCCCGTATTTTGACATCGTAACCACTACGACACACAAGACTCTCCGCGGTCCGCGCGGCGGCATGATAATGTGCAAGGAAAAATTTGCCAAAGCGATAGACAAAGCTACCTTCCCGGGATTCCAGGGCGGACCGCATGAAAATAATGTAGCGGCCAAGGCGGTGGCTTTCGGTGAAGCTCTGAGGCCATCTTTTAGGGCTTATGCCAAACAGATTTTGAAAAATGCCAAAGTTATGGAAAATGAATTAAAAAAATACG
>JAKQLJ010000041.1 GCA_029567195.1 bacterium
GTTCCGTGAGTCTTCCAATCGCCAAAACGCCAACTGCCGATATTAATCGCTCCGCCACATCCTACTGTCGTGTCCTCGTTTATCGTCCCTTCGGAAAGAGCGGCCGCCGCCACTGCCATTTTCAAAGTCGATCCCGGCGGATATTCTCCGTTTATGGTCCTGTTTAAAAGCGGCAAATCCTTATTACTAATTAACTCTTTGTATTCTTCATTGCCAATGCCCTGAGCAAAAGAATTATTATCGTAACTTGGCAGGCTGACCATGGCCAAAACTCCTCCATTTCTTGGATCGATAGCCACTGCAGCTGCCGTCTTGCTTTCTGTTTGTTCCGAGATAGACACTAAACTGTCATACAATTTTTTTTGCAATCCTTCATCGATATTCAAAATCAAATCGCTTCCGGATTGGGGAATGACGGTGCCCAAATCTTTCTTCACATTTCCCATCGAATCTATCTCCACTTGCCTGGCTCCATGCACTCCTCTCAATTCCACTTCATAAGATTTTTCTATTCCCGCTTTTCCGATATAATCGGTCATCAAATATCCCGGATTTTTATCCAACTCGTCTTTGGTTATTTTTCCGTCATAGCCAAGAATATGGGAAAATATATTGCTGTTTTCGTAACTTCTGATAGCTGTTTTGTTCACTGCTATTCCCGGAAGATCGCTTGATTTTTCCGCCAAAATCAGCGCCTCGTCCTGGGTGATATTCTCCTTTAAAAGAAACGCGCTGGCTATTTTTTTATCTTGGCTTTCCATCATTATTTCAATATTCCCGTAATTCATTTCCAGAGTTTCCGCCAAAATCAACGCCATTCTTTTTCTTTCTTCAAAACTTTCCGGGAGATCGCTTGGAATCAGAACGGCATCAAGACCGGGAACGCTTCGAGCCAAAACCTTTCCGTATTTATCCAAAATATTTCCCCGGGGAGCGTTAATAACAATAGATCTTATTCGATTTTCTCGAGAAATTTCCGCATAATGTTCACCCTTAAAAAAATCCAGGTAAAAAACTCTTCCTGCCAGAACAATCAACAGAAAAACGATGCCATACCAAATAACCAAAAGTCCTTTCTTTTTATAAGGCGCTTCGATGTTGGCCTTTTCTTTTTCCGTAATGGTCATTATGGAATCTTCTATTTCTGTTCCCTTATTTATTCTTCTTTTTTTAAAATATTGATTAAACATAAATTACCTTTGAAAAAATCTCCCTTGCTGGGGCGCTTTTTGCGTATACATATCCAAAAATGATTCTATCTTTTTAATCGGCAAATATATGATAAAAAGCAAAACAATATTGCTAACGATCTTAAAAAATGAACTGATGCCGAAAAATGGGGAAAATAATGTTTCCTCTTTCAGATAAGTTAAAATTTTAGCAAAAACAACTAATATTGTCTGGTTGATTAAGGTGCCTAAAACCACAAAACATACGATAATAAAAAGCCGCCAGGAACGCTGAGAAATTAAAAATCTTTTGGCCAAAAAACTGGTGATGAAAGAAATGGTAACAAAAGTTATTATACTTATCCCTACCGGCCAAAAATAGACGAGATCCAGCATAAAGCCGGCCAGAATCGATCTTCCTACAGTTTTTTCAAAACCGTTCCTGATAGTCCAAATAATTATCAGGATAAGAGCTAAATCCGGAATGGTTTCGGGCGGAAAAAAAATCGGCAAAAAGGAAGATTGCAAGATAACAGCGATAAAAATCAATGAAAATATAACGGCCTTGTTAAACATTTTTTTGCTCTAATCCTAATGGAAAAAAGTTATTTTTATACTGCTATTTATTTAGTATTTTTTATCACAAAAACCATATCCAGTTTGGAATATTTCACCCGCGGAATAACCAACGCCTGCTGAAAAAGCCTGTCCGGAGAACTTTTTATCTCTTCCACCGCTCCGATGTATAACCCTTTGGGAACATTACTGCCCAATCCTGAAGTAACTACCGTATCTCCCTTGTTCAAAGCGTCATTTTGCGCCACCATATCCAAAATTATCCCCAATCCGTATTCTCCTCGAATGATTCCCTTGGCACTGGTTTCCACATCCAACGCGTTTATAGAGCTTGATGAGGCGGTCAGCAAAGCCACTTTGGCGCTATGAAGATAAACTTCTTCTATTTTTCCGATTAGTATTCCGTCTGAAACAATAACCGGCATATCCGCCGCTATTCCCTGAAAGCTTCCTTTGTCTATCATAATCCAGCTACCCAGCTTTTGCGGGTCCTGACCGATAACCAAACTGGATTCCAAAGCATATTTTTCTTTGGGAATAAGGCCCAACTGCTCCCTTAATTTTTCGTTTTCCTTTTCTTCTTCCTTAAGTTTGGAAATTTCGCTGACAAGATTGATATTTTCCTTAAAAAGCCTTTCATTCTCCCGCTTCAAATCGGAAATAGATTTCAAAAAATCTCCGGTTTCTCCCATTTTTTCCCCTAAAATGTAAGAAACTTTGGAAAAAGGATAAGCAACGGTCCAAAAAAAACCACGGACCGGATTAAATAATCCCTTGGGATTGAGAAAAACAAAAAAAGCGCATACCGATATTGTTGCCAAAAGTTTTATTAATCTGGGAGTTAATAATTTTTGAGACATTAAAAATAATTCCTAATTAATAATTTCCAATCAATGCCTGATGAGAAATTATCTTAATGATTTCTCGTGCTGGTTCTCTACCAATACTTCCCTGAGAGTTTCAATATCTTCCAAAACTATTCCTGCTCCGCGCACTACCGCTGTCAGCGGGTCTTCCATCATTCTAACAGGCATTTCCGCCTGATCGGCAATTAACCTATCCATTCCCCTGATCAGACTGCCTCCGCCGGCCAAAATTATTCCCCGCTGCATAATATCCGCCACTAATTCCGGCGGTGTTTCCTCAATTGCTGTTTTTATATTATTGATGATAATTCGAATGGAACGGGAAAGCGCGTCGCGAACCTGCTCGTCATTTATGGTTATTTCCTTAGGCAATCCCGACACCAAATCTCTTCCTCTGATTTCCATCTGCATTTTTTCCGTTTGCGGATAAGCGCTGCCGATGGCAATTTTGACGTCTTCGGCCGTTTTCTCTCCTATCAAAAGATTGAATTCATCCCGGCAATAACGAACAATATCTTCGTTCATTTCATCTCCGGCAATTCTTAAGTTTCTGGAAACTACAATTCCACCCAAGGAAATTACTGCGATATCCGTTGTTCCGCCGCCGATGTCCACTACCATGTTTCCGGCCGCTTCTTGAACAGGCAAACGCGCGCCGATGGCCGCCGCCATCGGTTCATCAATAAGATAAGCTTCCCTGGCTCCGGCGCTAAGAGTTGCGTCAATTACCGCCCTTTTTTCCACTTCCGTCACTTCTGAAGG